>JBCCFC010000443.1:0-9645 GCA_039029935.1 Chloroflexota bacterium | reverse complement strand
CGTCAACGCCATCTTGCCAGGGCCATTTGCGACAGAGATGAACCTACCGCTGTTGGACGACCCGCAGAAGTATGAAGAGTTTGTTGCACGCATCCCGATGGGACGCTGGGGAGAACTGGACGAAATCGGCGGGTTGGCCGTCTTCCTTGCCAGCAAAGCGGGCAGCTATGTAACGGGCACAGGCATCTCAATTGATGGAGGCTGGACGGCATGGTAGATGAAGATACATCAAAAGATGACACAGAAAAAGATAACACTGTAGAGGTGAACGTTAAAGCGATTGACACGCATGTCCATTTCTGGGCACTAGAGGATTACCGCCCCTTTGCCACTTGGTTTGGCGACAAAACATTTCTGGAGCGGGACTATCTGCCGACAGACCTAGAACCAGAACTGGTTGAGAGCAATATCGAAAGTGCTCTGATTGTTGGGGCCGGGCCAAATTCTGACGAACATAATCACTGGTGCGGCTCATTGGTTGAGCAATACGACTCTGTCTGTGGTCTAGTTGGCAGCTACACCTTTGACCACCCAGACCTGCCCCAATCATTGGACGGCTTTGCGGGGAAGCAATGGTTTGTCGGCATTCGTGCGCAACCGACATCACCGCCAGACCAGTGGACCGAAGATGTACAGGCGGATGCTGGCATGGCGGCACTGCGTACACGTGGTCTCAAGCTCGATATTTTGGTCAGGCATGAGCTGTTGCCAGCGGTGGCTGCATTCGCACAGAAGCACGATGATGTCCCATTTATCGTCAACCACTGTGGGTTACCGCCATTTCGTTCTGAATATGCTGATGACATGACACAGTGGGCAGAAAATATCCATACAGTCGCAGCAGTCCCCAATGTGTTTATGAAATACTCATCGTTCTTTCTACACGCCGCCCCCAATATCCAACATGACCGACTGCAATTTGCCGCCGATACACTCTTTGAACAGTTCGGTGTTGACCGACTGCTCTGGGGGAGCAATTGGCCGCCAGAACTGCTGGGTGGAACCTACGCTGAGGCGTTTAACCTGATGCTGGGTTGTGCAGGGGATTTGTCATTCACTGAATATAACAAAGTATTTCGTGGAAATGCCGAGCGTGTATATGGCATGAATGGTTAAGATAAATACTACAGCGGATTTGGGCTGAGAACGGATTTTTCTCTTGCGCAGAGGCTTAGAATCCGTTCCGGGAACCCTTTGGGTCCCGCTGTAGTATCATCATACAAAGGAATTATCATGACTGAGAATATAATACCGTCCCTGTTTTCACTACAGGGCAAAGTCGCCATTGTGACTGGTGGCACAGGAGTGCTTGGTGGCGCAATGGCACACGGGCTTGCACAGGCTGGCGCAAAGGTTGGCATTTTAGGACGCCGCGCCGAAAAAGCAGATGCAGCGGTTGCCAGTATTGAGGCCCAAGGTGGCACGGCCATGCCATTGGTGGCAGATGCGCTCGATGTTACGCAGCTAGAGGCCGTGCGTACCACAGTTCTGGATGCATGGGGTCAAGTCGATATTTTGGTAAACGCGGCAGGAGGCAATATGCCAGGAGCCACAATTTTTGGTGATTTGACCTTTTTTGACATGACCAAAGAGTCATTTAACCGCGTTGTTGATCTTAATTTGACAGGAACCTTGCTTCCTTCACAAATTTTTGGTAAGGTTATGGCAGATCAAGGGAGCGGCAGCATCGTCAACATCTCGTCAATGGCCGCACAACAGCCATTGACACGCGTGGTCGGCTATGCCGCAGCCAAATCAGCCATCGACAACTTCACACGTTGGCTGGCCGTGGAAATGGCAACCAAGTATGGTGAGGGCATCCGTGTCAACGCCATTGCACCAGGTTTTTTTGTCGGCGAGCAAAACCGAGACTTTTTGCTCAATGCCGATGGCACTTATACATCACGTGGTCAGCTCATTATCGACCACACACCCATGAGTCGCTTCGGGGAACCGGACGAATTGGTCGGCACGTTGCTCTGGTTAAGCAGCAATGCCGCCAAATTCATCACAGGCGTTGTCGTGCCTGTAGACGGCGGTTTCTCCGCATTTAGCGGCGTTTAATCAGTTGACAGTTGACAGTTGATAGTGGACAGTTAGCCAAGCCACTATCAACTATCAACTGTCAACTATCAACTTAAAAAAGATAGGAGTAAGGAAAATTATGGCAGTAGCAATTCTTGACATTCTAAAAAGCGACAATTTGGCACCAGCATTATCGACCGAGGACGCCAGTGAGGTTTCACGCACATTGGAAGGCGTGAGCGGGTTGGATGTGTATCCACGCTCGATTGTGGTGATAGGCAGAACACTCTTCTTTTTAGGCAAGGATGGTCAACGAGAAAAACATGTCGGCATGCTTTCTACACGCGTGGCAACCTTTAAGAAATTTGAAACTGAGCCAGATGTTGTCAAAGTAGAAGGCAAAGATGTCAAGTATGGCACAGTCCCTGCCAACGCCGCTACGTTGGCGACCTTGCGTACTATCTTGCCCTATCTTGTGGCACAACCGCTAGGGTTGAAGAAATCCGCAGGCACAGGTGACCGCTTGGGGCTTGCCACTGTTGGACATATCCACGCGTTCCGCAGCAGTCCCAACAAACTCATGCCAATCCTTGCCCAACAATCTATCCGCGAAAATGCGCGTACAGGCCGCACACCGCAGCAAGTCATGGATGATGCGACATGGGGTGTCTTTGAAGAAGGCTGGCGTGACGGCTTTGGGGCAGATGCCGACCACTTGAAAACGACCAAAGATGTGGATGTGTGTGCAGAAGCGGGGTTCACCTTTTTCACGATTGATCCAGGCGACCATGTTGATGACGAGGCCAATACCGCCTCCGTTGCGGAT
This sequence comes from Chloroflexota bacterium, assembly GCA_039029935.1. GTDB lineage: Bacteria > Chloroflexota > Anaerolineae > Caldilineales > Caldilineaceae. The sequence goes on along the minus strand of JBCCFC010000443.1, from coordinate 6,794 downwards.
CTCAAGAAAAAGGTCAAAGCGTTGCCCTGGAAGGTATTGGATATCAAAGAGGCCGACTTTATGAAAACGTTGGTGGACAAAAAGATTGACCTTAAAAGCGTCAACGGTCCGCTGTCCATAACCATGAGTGAAGAGGATGTCCTGCGTGCAGCGGCCAAGTATGGTAAAGCGGTCGCACACACTGCCACCATGTACAAACACATGCAAGAAGCGATGAAGGATCAGCCCTTCGAGGTTGAGATGAGCGTGGATGAAACGGCAACCGTTACGTCGTTAACCGAACACATCTACATTGCCTCAGAGCTAAAACGACTCAAAATCAAAGTGGTCAGTCTTGCACCACGTTATGTTGGTACGTTTGAAAAAGGTGTGGATTATATCGGTGATGTCAACGACTTTGCAAAATCCTTTAGTGACCATATGGCTGTTGCCAAGAAGTATGGACCATATAAACTTAGCCTACACTCTGGCTCGGACAAGTTTAGCATCTATCCGGTTGCCTCACGGATTGCAGGCGACTTGCTACATCTCAAAACCGCAGGCACAAGCTATCTAGAAGCACTACGAACCATTGCCAAAGTCAATCCTGGATTCTTCCGTCATATTATGGATTTTGCAGGAGATTGCTACCCTGCCGACCGTGCTGGCTATCATGTCTCTGCCGACGAGGAACTGATTCCAGCCACCTTTGTTATGGCCGATATTTCACTACCCAATGTGCTGGATGATTTTCATGCGCGTGAAGTCCTACATGTCACCTTTGGCTCAGTACTCAACCATCCAACATTCCGTCGCACCTTTTTCAACACGCTCGAAACGCATCAGCATGTTTACACGGATATGATTGAAGAACATTTCCGAAAACATTTTGATCTATTCAGTTAAATTACTGAACCGCATAGAGCGAAGAGAAACAAAGAGGTCTTTTTTGAGGAGAGTCCATGTCTAATTTTGAGGTCAGCACAGTGGATGTCGCCACAGGGGATGTCGCTACAGGGGATGCGGCATCAACAGGATTGATGCCAAGCATATTGCCCAAGCCTGCAATTAAAACGAAAAATGGGGCGAGGAACTATCAGAAAACCATCAAATCACCGATTATCTATCCAGAAAGCGACGGGATGCCTATGGCTGAAAACACTGAGCAATACGACGAACTGACCAACTTCAAGGGCAATGTAGAAATTCTCTTCAAAAAAGCCCCAAACGTTTTTGTTGCGGGCGATCTATTTTGGTATCCAGTAGAAGGTCGAAATGATATCAAATATGCCCCAGATGTTATGGTGGTCTTTGGCAGACCCAAAGGACGACGTGGGTCCTATAGGCAATGGGAAGAAGGGGATATTGCGCCGCAAGTTGTGCTGGAGATTTGGCCGCCAGGCAATAAGCAAGCCGAGAAAGACAAAAAATTTGCCTTCTACAATCGATACCGTGTCGAGGAATACTACACCTATGACCCGGCCAAGGGTGAACTGTGTGGTTGGTTGCGTGAAGGCGAGACACTACAAGAGATTGCAGATATGCAGAATTGGTATAGTCCACGCCTGGGTATTTGCTTTACGATGCGAAACAAAAAGATGAAGCTATTTTTACCTAATGGTCGTCCGTTTCGCTCTCATGTTGAAAAAGATGATGACTTGAAAGAAGCTTTAAAAGCACATCGAGACGAAGCAGAGGCGCGAGCAGTAGCTGAGGCAAAACTTGCAGAGACTGAGGTTGAAAATGAGCGCAATAAAGCGTTGCTAGAACAGGCAATGGCTCTGTTAAAACAAGCTGGATTATCGGATGATTTATCTTCATTAACATAACCGATTACTGGAACACACTATGACTGACAGAAACTATCGCTTTTTTGATCCAAACCCACAACAACAAGAAATCGCCTACGAACTCTATACACAGGTCTCAACGTTGCCGTTGATCTGCCCACACGGCCATGTTGACCCGCGCCTCTTTGCCGATCCAGATTACAGCTTTGGCACCCCTGTGGATATGCTGATTATTCCCGATCATTATGTCTTTCGGATGCTCTACTCACAGGGTATCAAACTCGAAGACTTAGACATTGCGCGCAAAAATGGCACTGTATCAGCCACAGACCATCGCCAAATCTGGCAAGTTTTTGCCGACCATTATTATCTATTCCGAGGGACACCCACAGGCATATGGCTCAACGATGAATTGCAAGATGTCTTTGGCATCACACTCAAACTCAACAGCGAAAACGCACAGGCCATCTACGACCAACTGTCGGAGAAACTCGCCACGCCTGAATTCAACCCGCGTCGCCTTTATGAACGCTTCAACATTGAGGTGTTGTGTACGACCGATGCCGCCACTGATACGCTGGAATACCATCAAGCTATCCGTGATTCTGGCTGGTCGGGCAGTATCAGACCCACATTTCGACCGGATAATGTGATTAACAATATCGGCACAAATGAATGGCGAGCAAACATCAACACGTTGAGCCAAGTCAGCGGCGTCACCATCCACAACTATGCCGCCTACATCCAAGCGCTGGAAGCACAGCGTACCCATTTCAAGAACATGGGTGCAGCCGCAACCGACCACGATGCCTTTGTGCCACGCTTTGCTGAGATGTCGGCAACAGAGGTGGAGTCACTTTTCCAGAAAGCACTGATAGGGAGCGATGAAGTGTCTGCGGATGATGCGCTGCGTTTTATGCACCACATGCTCATGGAAAATGCGCGCATGAGTGTCGAGGATGGGCTGGTCATGCAGATTCACAACGGCTCGTTCCGCAACCACAATGCCCTGTTGATGGAAAACTTTGGCCGTGATATGGGTGCGGATATTCCGGTCAACAGCGAATACACCCGCAACCTGCGCGATGTGCTAACCAAGTATGGCAACGATGCACGCTTCAAGCTGATTCTCTTCACGCTCAACGAGAGCGCCTATTCACGCGAACTTGCCCCACTAGTCGGTCACTATCCATCACTGCGCTTGGGGCCACCTTGGTGGTTCCATGACAGTCTCAACGGCATTCGTCGCTATTTCGACCAAGTGATGGAGACGACGGGCATCTACAACACCAGCGGCTTCAACGATGACACGCGCGCCTTCCCATCAATCCCCGCACGGCACAACCTCTGGCGTAGAGCGAGTGCCAACTGGGTCGCAGGCTTGGTGGTGCGTCAGTTGGTGGACATGGAGGATGCCGAAGAGATGGTGTCGGCGTTGTCCTATGGGTTAGCCAAGAGCGCATATAATTTGTAGCTACAAAATTTGTAGCGCAGATTGCTAATCTTCGGGCTGATAACAGGTTGGCAATCTGTTTTACTTTTGTGTGCTCTCCTATGCAACAAGGATAGACATCAATGAACATGCGCGGTGCTATCAAAATTTTAGAAGAGCAGACGGGCGTCGTCATCCCCCTCTACCTCTCGCCCAATACCGATGATGAACAAGCAGAAATGTCCTTGTCACTGCTCCGAGACACCGTACACGGATTTGCACGCGAGATAAACGACCCAACCAACATCTGTCTCACCATCGATGGTTCACCAAGAGCCGCCGAACAAGGGCGGCAGATGGTTGCCGAATATGGTGTACAGTTGGTCGAGGCTGAACGTAATCGAGGCAAGCTGGCGGCAGTACGCAACGCAGTCGCCAAACTGCTCGAAAAAACCGATCTGCATTACATCATTTCAGCCGATTCTGACTGTGACCACTTTGCCAATGAAGCCCTTAACTTTGTCTGGGCAGCAGAACATGTCGCCAGCCAACTCAACACCGAACGAGTTCTTGTGCTGGGGGACCGTCGTTCCTGTCATCGGCCAATGGGTTTTCTGCGTGGTGAACTCGAAGAATTGGCCGACCGCATGATGATGGATGCCCTGCACTATGACGCCGCCATCACTGGCACACCGATGACCCTCCAGTTTACCAACACACTGGACGAGTACCCCGACTTCCACTCTGGCTACAAACTCTACACACGCCAGACGGCCATCGATGTCTTTACAACATCACCCAACATGGCCGGATGTGGCGAATTCGCCTACTATCGCCACAACTGCGAAGCCGTCCCCATTGTCGAGGCCATCAAAAGTGGTGGCACATTGGCAACCGTCAACCGCCGCACCTTTGACGAGCAGCCCGTCTCTACCTTTGCGCAACTCAACCGCGCCCAACTCACCGCCGACATGATCATTTGGCCCTGCAAACGGCTCAATGTGCCCGGTCATTTTGTGGCACAGTGGCTCGATAATCATCTGCCAAGATTGGTGCTAAGTACGCTGGTTCCGTCGGGACGTGAGGAATTGGTCGCTGTGCGTGATTTGGTATTAGATGCTTTTGATCAGCAAGTGCCCCCAAAGCGAGAGGTTGTAGGGGGCTTTGTGCGCCCGCTTTTTGTTTAACCAAGATTTTATCAAGGTGTTTTCAACGGATGGATCGATGAACGCTATTCCAATCTGGGTCCAACCCAGCACACATCCACAGTGGCCGACAAGGACAATTCACAGCCAACCCTTGGCAATTGAACTGCCGATTCCAGGCCGTTGGCAATCCAGGACAGAGGTCTCTGAAACCAATCTGGGCATGAGCATGGGCGCGCTGAAGCCCATCATCCAAAAGGAACAGACCTACTTTGGCGCAAACATCAGCGATTGGGTGTCAATTCGTCTCATTGAGAATGCGCCGCCAGCACAGCCATTGGAGAGTTGGGTCGACTCCTTTCTACAGCTAATTGGCTTCCCAACGGTGATTCCTAATATTGCAGGCGAAGCCACAGGAAAGCTGCTGTCTTGGGAAGAGTATGGTGCGTGTCAATCTTTGGCACAACAGTGGCGTGTTGATGATGTATCCCTCTATCAAGGGCTGGCGCGGCTATCAACAGAGAACACAACCGAACTGGCCCATCTATACATTGTACTGGCACGGAGGAAGAGACAGTCATGGAATATATGCCTGTCCCTCTCATCAGCTTGTCTACCCTCAATGCCCGAAGAGTTGATCGCGGCGAATGACCATGTGCGCGCTGGTGCAACGCTTGGGCATATGCAATTCTTTTAGGAATGCCAGAGGAACTTAAGTGAATTGATAGATGTTTTAGATGTGAAGCCCGATGAACAAATCCTATGCAGGCCGAATTTTATAGAACCATGCTTGCGGAACGTTTTGCAATTACTTTTTTTGGGACCTTATGACAAACAAATCACAGACAAACCAGAAATCACAACGTCGAACCAAACAATTTGACCGAGTTCATCGTCAAGCCCAATCTGAGCAATCAGATACCCAAGAACATCAACCATTAGGCAGTGGACCGAGTTCGGCTTTCTCAGGTCAACCAAGCGAGTTGATGCGCCAGCACACATCGTCATTACAACTCTCTCGCTCACATGAGCGTTCAATGCCATCCACGATAACTACTCTGGACAATCGCTCTGAAACGCCTACCCAATTCCATCATCCTGTCAACTTTGCCCATGTGCCTGCATCCGTGCAGAGAAAACCGAAGAAACCACAAAATCAGCTACCTGTGCCCCCTGTATCACCTAAATCAACATCGACATCCCCAAATCTAATCCAACGTGTCTTTAAGCCTGCAAGGATCAGAAGCAATAACACCTTTAAGAGAAAGGTGGCTGTTCACAAATACACAGAGGGCGGGTATGGTCAGAGAGACACCGCCAAAAGTGGAGGCTAGCGTAAGAAAAATATTCAAGACAGGCTTTCTTCAGGCCACTATGTGCAGGTAGATTATGCAAAGACGGACAGCACAGGCAACTATGTCTTAATCCAATATAAGCCCGCAAATTCGACTGGCTTGGCACTCAAAAAAGGCTATGTAAACACAAAGCACGTCTTGGGTGGAAACCCCGAAATGGTCAAACAACAGTGGCTTGAAGATAAAGGGTTTGAATATGAGTATCAAGACAAAGGAAACGCCCCAATTTTCTCTGGAACGCCAACGCAAAGCCAGGTTCGGCAAGGCTTTTTGGGGGATTGCTATCTGGTTGCGACCATCTCCGCCATTGTTCAGAATAATCATCGACATATCACCAATATGATGAATGACCTTGGCGATGCTGTCCGTGTACGGTTTTTTCTGAATGATAATCCAGTCTATGTAACTGTTGACAAACAAGTGCCAAGTTTTGCAGGCAGTAAATCCTATACACATAGAAGCGGTGCCATCTTTACACAACCCTATGTACGCGGTTCACTCTGGGCTTCGTTGCTAGAAAAGGCGTATGCTGTTTTTACAGGTCAAACCTACGCGCAATTAGAGTCAGGGGGGAAGAGCCATGAGGTGCTGAAACACATGGTCAATATCAGTGCTACAGAACGCAGCCCAGCAGCGACGGCGTACTCAACACAGAGGATATGCTGGACCGCATCTCATTGCAGCGGCGTAGAGCATTGGGTACAGGTATGTATGATGGTGTCTATGCCGGCTTTGACCAAGTGGGTGACTATCGTGTCGTTGTCTATGCAACTGATGAGGATGGCTTGGTGGCGCAGCCTGTGGTATTGACAGTTCCAGTTACGAGTGTGATTGAGCATGATGGCGCAAGTGAGTCGTCTCAGGGAGTCACACAGCGGATATTTTTGCCAGTGGTGAGCCACTAATCCAAAACTTCAATTGTTGGATGTAGTCAGCCTCACAGAAGTTCACGCATTCTATAGTAACCTTTGTTAGTGGGTTAATTGATTGTTAGATTTTCGTAAGATTCCTAACAGTTTGAAACAATTCTAAACCATGCAAGGAACGCTTCCATAATCAACTATTCAAATCTTGACTTTGTGAGGGGAATTCG
>JBCCFC010000442.1:0-9658 GCA_039029935.1 Chloroflexota bacterium | reverse complement strand
CGATCTCTGGATTGCTCGATGTGAAGCTCACAAATAACTGCTCTGCTGCAGTTTCAGTAGACCAGATGGACCCAGCCAACACACCAACGGGCGCAAGCGTTCAGGTTGCTGGCTATGGTGAGGTCAACGGGCGCGAGAATCAAGCGATTGCGGGTCTCCGTGTCGAAGATATGGGCGATCACATGGCCTTGTCAGCGCACTTTAATGCAATTGAGGGCGATGACCACGACCACGATGCAACACGCGACGCAGCAAGCGATGCTGCTACAAGCGACGCCGCATCAGTCCAGCCTGCACAAGCAGCACCATTTGCGCAAACCGTCATGATTTACAATGGCGATGAGCTTGTGCTAACGATGGAAAATGTCGTTGACCCAATTGTCAACATCTTCACTGTCGAAGGGTGTACATTTGACCCAGTATGGCCGATGGGACCGATTATCTGGGCATTGATGGACTTCAACAGTCCGGTTGAACTGAACGTTGCCCTAGACAATGGCGATACGGTCAGCCAAAATGTACGCGGTGATCGCGTTGTCTTCGCCGCTGGCGATGAAGATGTACGCATCGGCGCGGTGACAGGCATCAGCGCTGTCGCACAAGGTATTCCATCCTTCACCATTCTCGGACTGCAAACCGAGCCATATAACCCCAACGGAAATGATGATCATCAAGATGATTCACCAGTGCCACCCGTCATGGTTGATGGCACACGCGTAGACGCCACCAACTTTGAAGCAACGGTTGATGGCGAAAGCACAGATTTGGCCTCTGCACTGGCACTACTGGCCGATGGTGCTGTGAAAGCAGATCAAGTGGAGATGGTCAATGACGATGGCACAAGTTCTGTCATCGAGGGGGCAACAGCAACGGTTGGACCACGCGGCATTGCCTTGCAAGGCATCCGTGATCTTGTACGCCCACGTGCCAAATTGAGTATCTGGGTACAAATTGGCAATGTACGCATTTGCGTCGTGATTCGCTGGCGTACACCACTGCCACCCGTCACCTCGGATGGCATGGCCGTTGATGTGAGTGGCCTCCAAGCCCGTATTGACGAGCGCGAGGTTGATCTCAACACGGCTCTAACTGCACTCAACGAGTTGGCCGTTGACCCAACCACAGGCAACGCTGTTGAGTCTATCAAGGCGGATGAAGTGCAGTTGGTCAATGTGGATGGCACAGGCATTACACTGCCAAACGCAACCGCCGCTCTCACGCCCAATGGCATTGTGTTGACTGGATTGCGTGAGGAACTTGCAGTACGTGCCCGTATTCGTATCTGGATTCGCTTTGGACGTGTCTGGATTTGTATCGGCATTCGAGTACGCACAATTGACCGCCTGCCAGAGGTTGTGGTGGATAACCGCACCTTGGACATTGCGCCAAACGGCTTTGAGGCTGAAATCAATGGCGAGCAGGTTGGTATCCACGAAGCACTCGGTGAATTGGGACCAAACATTGGCACAGCCCATGAGGTTGTGTTGGTCCAAGCGGATGGCACCATTGTTGAGAACACCAATGTTCTTGCCCGCCTGACCAATGGACAACTTCAGATTGAAGGATTGGCCGAGACATCGGTCGCCAGCCTAGTTCGCTGGGTTTGGATCCGCTGGGGCAACATCTGGATTTGTGTCCCCATCTTTGGACCAGGTGATTGGCTGTCAAGCTGGACACCATTCTGGCACGGACCTGCCTACTGGCCTTGGGGCTGGGGTTGGCACTGTCACTGGCACTGGCACTGGACCGCAGGCGGATTTGGTCGCTGGCACTGGCATTGTCACTGGCACTGGCCCTGGGGAGGAATCCTGGGGGGTGGGCATCACCGACAATGGCCTTGGTGGTGGCTCTGGTCGCCAATCTTGGTTGATGGCAACCGCGCCAATGCAGAGGAAATCACCGCACAGGTGGATGGGGTTGATGTTGCACCACAACGTGTCCTGGCACAGCTTGGACCAAACGCTGGTCAGGCCGATTCGGTTGAGTTGGTCAACGCTGATGGCACAAGCACGGCCTTGAGCGATGTCACCGCTGTCATGCGCAACGGTCAACTGCACATTCGGGGCTTGGAACAACATGCAACTGTTGGTGGTGGTATTGGTGTCTGGTTTAACTGGGGCAATCGACGCATCTGCATCGTGATCGTCATCAGCCGCACCTATCAGAATACACCAGTTGCACCGTTGGGCGATGCAACCCTGAGCATGGATGACACTGTGCTGAAAGTGGACGGTAGTGATGATAGTGAACGCTTCGGCGTCGCCATGCAGCTTGGTGAGAGCGAATATGGTGCGCTGACACTGGATCAGATGGACCCAGCCAACGTGCCAACAGGCGCAAGCGTTGAGGTCGCTGGCTACGGTCAGGTCAATGGTCAGGATGGACGCCCGATTGCCCGTCTCCGTGTGGAAGATATGGGTGATCACATGGCACTCTCTGCCCACTTTGACGCTATTGAAGGTAGCGATGATGATCATCACGACGATGCTGACAATGATACTGACAATGCCACCACCGATGAGGGTGGCGCAACTGATGGCTCAGTTCCAGCCGTACCTGGCGTACCTGGACCAACAGCCGCCAGTAATCATCAAGAAGCACCGCTCATGCAGACTGTCATCATCTTTAATGGTGAAGACGAGGTGATGCGAGTTGCCAATGTGGTTGACCCAAGTGTTATCATTTTGGCGACCGAGGGTTGTACCTTTGACCCGGTGTGGCCGATGGATGGTCCAATCTGGGCATTGATGGACTTCACCAACCCAGTTCCACTGCGTGTTGATGGTCCAAATGGTGCTGGCGAAACTGTACAGGGTGATCGTGTGGTCTTTGTGGCCGAGGATGAGAATGTACGGGTTGGCGCAGTGACGGGTATGACAGCCGTTGCGCAGGGCATCCCAGGATTCACAGTCTTAGGCTTGGAAACTGCACCTTATGACCCAACAAGTCATGATGAGCCAACTGTTGTTGTTGACGGCAACCGTGCTGAGACAGAAAGCTTTGCCGGCGCAACGCTGAATGACAACAATGTTTGGGACGATACTGATTTGGTGCATGTTCTGGAAGAACTGGGCAACAGCCCGGGGACTGCGGATACAGTTGAGTTGATCAATGACGATGGTTCTGCCACCGTATTGACCGATGTCAAGGCTGAAATGGTGAACGGTGTCATCCAGTTGAGTGGACTGGAAGCGCATACAGTGAACCGTGCCCGCATTGGTATCTGGCTTGGCTGGGGGCCTTTCCGCATCTGTGTTGTGATCATCATTCGCCAAGCGATACCCGATTCACCGATTCCGCCTGTCTTGGTTGATGGACAAGTTGTCCGTGCAGATCAGTGGGAGGCACAGATCGATGGTGAGGATGCAACGCTCCGAGAGGCACTGGTAGCCTTGGGTGATGGCTCAGTCCGGTTTGATTCGGTCGAAGTCGTAGACCCAGATGGCACAGAGTTGCTGACGCCAAATGCAACGGCAATGTATGGTCCAGAGGGGCTTGTACTGACAGGTCTGCAAGAGCAGTTAGCCAGCTTCCGCTTCATCGGCGTGTGGATTATTACCGAACGTGTCCGCATCTGTGTTGTGATTTCACGACGAACTCTGACAACACTGCCACCAGTGACGGTTGATGGTACACCTGTCCAGGTGGGCGACCTACAAGGTGAAACCATTGAGGGTCGAGAATTGACCGTTGAAGAAATCTTGAATGCAATGAGCGATGAGCCAGTTTCATCCACATCGGTCGAGATTGTGGAAGCGGATGGCAGTGGTACACCCGTCGAGGGGGCGACAGCCGTCATCAGCACTCGAGGCATCGTCCTCAGCGGTTTGAGCGCAGAGTTGGCGACACGGGGTAAGTTTGGTCTGTGGATTATCACACCACGCTGGCGCATCTGTATCGTCATCGCCCGCACCGTCATTCGAGATGTTCCGGCACTAGACCCAGTGCTGATGGTCGATGGAGAACGCGTCAACCCATCCGAGTATGAAGCACAGATGGATGGTGCAACAGCAGATGTCCGTGATGTACTGGCAAAGTTTGATGGCGAGGAGATGCAGGTTGACAATGTAACCGTTGTCATTGGTGAGCAAGAAAACAGCGACACGGATGTGCAGGCACAAATTCGTGGCAATGTCATCGCCTTGACCAATGTCGAGCCGCTGTTGCGAGTCAATGCCCGCATCGGCATCTGGATTAGCGGCACAACGCTGGGTATTCCTTGGCGCATCTGCGTCGTCATTGCCCGCAGTGCAACCTTCTCACTACCCGATGTGCTGGTAGACGACACACGGGTCGAAGCCTTTGACTACGAAGGTCGATTGGACGGCGAACCAGCAACCATCCGTGAAATCATGGGTGTGATTGCTGAGGAGTCCGCCAATGGTCCAGTCAAGGCAGAGACAGTCACACTACTGCTGGATGGCGAAGAAGTTGTTGATCCAAATGTGAGCGCAACCATTGACCTTGAGGAACTGAAGATCACAAGTCTGAGCCAGCAACTGGCCGTTCGTGGTCGTCTCAGTATCTGGATTAGCACATCACGCTGGACCCTCTGCATCACGATTGGTAAACGCGCACTCAGTCCCGTCAACCCAGTCGTCTTTGCGGACGGCACACGGGTCGGCGCACGTGAGTACCAAGCCGAACTTGATGGTCAGCCCATTGGTGTTCGTCAATTGCTGGCGCAGTTGCGAGCAGAGTCAGACACTGGGTCTGGCAGCGGTGAGATTGAGGTGACGGGTGTGACCTTGGTGGATGCCGATGGCAACGAGACCACCGACTCAAACGTGGGTGCAACCGTCAAGGGCAATGTCATTGAGTTGACGGGCATCCGCGAACCATTGGAAGCACGTGGATTCATCGGTGTCTGGGTCAGCGGTCGCAACTGGCGTGTCTGTGTGGTGATTGTCTGGCGTCGAGCCGTAGACACAGCCAACGCCGATATTTCCAACGAGACTGGTGGCGTGATTGAAAGCGAAGACGACACAACTCGGATTGTCTTCCCGGAGGGTGCGGTGGACAACACGGTTCAGATTGCATACACCAATCTGATCAGCGCACATCAACCACTCTCACCGACAACCAGCATCGTGCGTAACTTCATTGTCAACGCAACCGATGACAGTGGCGGCGAGGTCAACCAGTTTAACAAGGCATTTAGCTTTGAGATTGCCTACACCGACGAAGAGTTGGCAAACGCAGGCATCAGCGAAGATGAATTGCAATGTTACTTCTTGGATGAAGCCAATGGCGAGTGGGTGGCGATTTCAACCGAGGTTGATGCAACGAACAACATCATCATCTGTTCAACCGACCACTTTACCGAGTTTGCGGTCATGGGTCAGTCTAACGACGCTAGTTTATCTGTGCCAAGTGTTGATGACACGACAGATGAGCCATCAACGCCGGATACGTTGGAGCCAACTGAGCCTGAAGACACTGGTACGGAACCACCAGCGCAGGGCGGTACTGGTGACATTCAGGTCTACTTGCCGATTGTAGAACGGTAGACAGTTGAGAGTTGAGAGTTGAAAGTTGAGAGTTGACAGTTAATACCCGTCCATAACTGATAACTGAGCAGGGGCAGTCGTGATGATTATCATGGCTGCCCTTGTTTTTATCGTGCAATGATTCGTATAGGAAGGCAGGACAAATTTATTTATCGTAATTCCTACAAAAAAAGAGAAACAAAAGTAAGCTGTTTATACGACAAGAGAGATAATTTTCAGTTGTATAAACAGCTTGCTTTTTATCCGGTCAATTCTAGCGTGTAGAATAGAGTGAAACATTGATATTCAACTAAGCAGAAGCTGTCATGATAGTTGTCATGGCTGCTTCTGCTTTTTTCATATGGAGTTTCAGTCGTGAGTCCCGAAGTCTTTACCAATATTTTTTGACACGCTAACTTGATGTTTGTTATACTTCTATCGAATATATGTTTGTCAACACGAAGGAGTATTTCATGGCAAAACAAAAACCAGACAAAGAGAAAGACAAGGAACCAGAGCCAAAAGCCAAACCATCCAAAGAGGTAGATCGTGTACAGAACCCACATGACAGCTTTTTTAGGCGATTGTTTTCCGAGAAAGAATATGCACGACAATTCATTGGCGGGTTCGTACCCAAAGAATTACTGGCTCTCATGATTGTCGAACAAATCGCCTATCAACCCGGTGTCACAACCAGTGACAGTTTGGAGAATTTCTTCACCGACTTGATCTTTGAGATTCCACTCTATCCCAAAGAGAGTGATGAAAACAACGAGCCTGAAGCAGCAGCCATCACGTGTCTCATCGAAGGCTTTACAATCAGGTTTATTACTACTAAAATATATTTTCAATGACGCATTGGCAGAGAAGCTAGATACCATTATGGAATTGCTTGCCAATGATAAATTGACACGGGATGAAAAATGGGCACTGCTGGAAGCAGAATTACGCTATTTAACAGGGGTGAAAAATCGCCTCCCTGATGAGGTGATTGACCAGTCCGTGAGAAAGGCATTTGCAGAGGAGGCAGAAATTATGGAGACAATTTTTGAGCGTAAGATGGAACTTGGTCGTCAAGAAGGGCTTCAAGTCGGGCGTTTAGAAGGGCGCTTAGAAGCAGAACGAGAATTCCAACAAGAATGGGAAGCATCCCGACAGAAGACGTTAGTCCGTAATCGCGAAATTATCTTAGGGGTTGTGAACCATACGTTGAAGTTGGGTGAGTCTGAGCAAGAGAAGATTGCCAATCAACTTGAAAAGATTGATGATGAAGAGGTCCTCAATCAGCTGATTAATACGGCGTTGGATGCATCTGGTGGAGGTGATTTCACCTTTTTTATGATGCGCTTGATGTTTGAAAGTGAATCAAAAGAATCGGCGTGATGCCCAAAATCGAAAATCTGGCGAGTGACTGAAAAGGGGAATGTAATATAGATGAAGACCCTACAATTGTATCGGCCTAAGGAGTGAAGCCAATGTCAGCATATGAACAATATCCAGAACAAATCGACCCCATTGCCGAGCGAGTGGGCTTAGATATTTTTACAGACCGTGACCACGAGATGAATGACCTGATGCAATGGGCTGATATGGTTGCGCGCAAAGTGGGGCGCAGCCAAGGTTTAGTGTCCCATCGACGCTATGGCAAAACCGCCATCATGGAACGATTCTATAACCGCCTCTTTCGGGAGCGAGATGATGTGATGCCCTTTTATTTTGAACTCCATGATGGCATCCATAAGATATGGATGAAGGAGTTAGCGATTCTCTATCTGCACGCATTTTTACAGCAATTCTTGGCCTATCGTACAAAGGATGCTTTGTTAGCTTTTGAACAAAAGATGTCCTTTGGACGTCTTTATACAATTGCAGAAAAGCACAACGAGCCAGTCGTTATGGAGTGGATTGACTGGTGGCAAAATGACACGGATATGATTGATAGGGTAAAAATTAATAGAGTACTACAGGACTTGCCCCATCGTTTTGCAACAGAGACAGGATTAAACATCATCGTCATGTTTGATGAATTTCAACGGCTCAATCAAGTCCTTTATTATGACGAAGCATGCACCCATCACAATGAACACTATACAGATACGTTCTCCACCGCAGCAGAGTCATCACGCGCCCCCATGCTCGTTGCAGGCTCACAGGTGACAGAACTCACACAGGTGGCCTTAACGGGAGCGATGTTGGGGCGTGTTGGTATAAAATATATTGAACCGTTGCCCATGTCTGGTGCGGCTGAACTCGTTGTCAAGTATGCCAAACTCTTCAATATTGAGATGGAACTGGAGTTAGCCTATATCATCAGTCGTTTGGTTGGCGGGCATCCCTATTATATTTGGTGTCTTTTTCATAGCCAGTATCGTCAACGCAACCTGACAACCGAAGAGGGTGTGAAGAAAACGTTGACCTTTGAAGTGGAAAACAAAGCGGGTCATATCTATCGTTTTTGGATGCACCATTTCCTGCAACATATGGATGCCTTAAATTTGCCTCATGCCCGCAAGATGATTGTCTATCTGACCCAATATGCAGACGACGAAGTGCATGTCGAGCAATTGGTCGAGGATTTAGGCCTGCCCATGACTGTTGTTGAGGCCAACGATACCTTGCAACGGCTTATCTGGTGTGATTTGGTGCGTGAGGAAAGCGACCAGTTTTATGGCGGGCTTTCCGACCCGATGTTGGCGTGGATGCTGAAAATCAAATATGGATGGGAGATTGAGCGGCTAAAACGCAAAGAGTCCATTGCACAGATGGAGGCGGCATTGGCCGAACAGACCATCATTGCCCAGCAGGAAATGCTAGAGAAGCTGCAAGGTGAACTCAAGTATTGGGTGGGTCACGTCGCTGAGGTGTTTATCAAAAAGTTTATGGCACATCACTTCAAGGACCAGTTGATTGAAGGGGCAGACCATTTCAGCCGACCGGGGAAAATCAAATTAAGCCGTATCTTCCGCCTCTTTGATACAACGGTTAAACCCGAAGGCGCACCCAAATCATACCAAATTGACATCTATGCGCTACCCACCAGCCCAGACGCGTCGCCTTGGGTTGTCGAGGTAAAGAACTGGCAAAACCCAGTGAGCAAGCCAGTCGTTGTCCATTTCTGGGAGGCCGCACAGCATTTGGCCGATGACAAAGGACATGATGAGGTTATCTGCTGGTTCCATGCGCGTGGTGGCTTTACAGAGCCAGCGAGAACGTTTATGCAGGAGAAAGGGATGCTGTTTACAGATGATGCGGGATTGACCAAGATGTTACGGCATTTTCAGGTGATTGAGCGGTGGCGTGAGCAAGAGGAACAAAGGACGTAATGAATCGTGACAAAAAGCCAATCTCAAACATAAAATTTAGGCAAGAGGGAACCTTCTCGCTCTTTTTGGCATTATGGTTATGAGCTAAGATATGTTGTGATGACGGTCGTCTGTTGATCGGTTTGTCTTGGTAAACATAACATGAATATGAATAATAGTAGAGGATATCAAATAGCATGAATCCCAAACAGCCAATCTTACTCGTTGAAAACGATTTGATTGATATTATGACAGTGAAACGCGCACTGCGTGATTTAGATATACAAAACCCCTTGCATGTCGCTAAAAACGGCGAAGAGGGCTTGGAAAAGCTGGCAAGTTTTGAGAAGGACCTACCAGCCTTTATTTTGCTCGATTTAAACATGCCCCGTATGGATGGATTTGAATTTCTTAGCATCATCAAAAAGGATGAACGGTTAAAAATGCTCCCCGTAATTGTACTAACAACATCGAACCAATATGATGATCGTCTTCGATCATTTGAACAAAGCGTTGCAGGGTACATGGTCAAACCAGTCGATTATAAGCAGTTTGTGGATGTCATTCAGACCATCCATCTTTATTGGACGATGAGCGAACTGCCCTAGCAGTAGATAAGACAGAAACGAATATGACCTATAAATTATTAGTTGCTGAAGATAACAAACTTGACCAGCGTATGTTCCGCTATGCGATGCAAGAATATAATGGGGTTGAATATAGACGAATTACGGAACAAAACACAGAAGCACACAACACCGCCAAAGAGCAAGTTCGCAACCATGGTCCCACCGTCAGACACTAAAGCAAAGAGAAACTTCAAGATTTTCAGGCTCGGAGTTTCAAAATTCGTTTGAAAAGTCAGTG
>JBCCFC010000441.1:0-9670 GCA_039029935.1 Chloroflexota bacterium | reverse complement strand
GGCATTTTAACTGTCTACTGCGTCTTTTTTCCCGAATTTTCGGTTCTACCAGAGGTAGATTCTACTGCGTGTAATCTCTAGTGCGGGTTTTACACGAGCAAGCCGGCATTAGAGAATGCCTACTCCGCGGGTAATTATTTCTGTGGATTAGCTTAAAGTCCGTAGAACAGTAATCGGTAGGTCGGTTCGTCGGCATAGGAACACGGATTAAATAAAACCAGGAAGTTGTCATTCCTGAGAAGTCAGGAATCCAGCGTCATACCAGTGTAGATTCCTGCCTTCGCAGGAATGACGATTTGGTAAGTTTCTGGTTTTATTTAATTCTCATTCCATAGCTTCACTGAGTACGGACCCGCCGAGCTACCGATTCCTGACCTACCGACGCCAGTACAACGATTATCCATTAGAGGAATACTTCAGTTTCTATGATTCAGAGCCTAATCAAAAAGTTTATTCCATCAAGAACGCAAATCGGGCATAAGAAATCGCTTGCGGACAGTCTAAATCCGGATAGTATGTCAGCAAAACTGTCACAAAGAGAAGCAAAAAGTTGGCTTTCTCAGCTTAAAGATGTTTGGCAGGCAAAGGATGAACATGAAGCCGACATTAACTTCAAGATTTTGTTGTCTGCTGGTTCAATGCTTTTCGCGGGTATTGGTCAGTTAGGCTACCCTCTGTTTATTCTGCTCAGTGTACCCGTCATCCTCTATTTATGTATCCCAATGATACAGGGTGGCTATCGTCAAGTATGGCATCATCGTCGAGTTGGCGCAGCAACGCTGGATGGTGCGGCTGCCATTACACTGTTGGTCTTGGGTTATTTTTTTGAATTTACATTATATTTTTTGATTTACTACGCAAGCCGTAAAGTTTTATATAGAACCGAAGATCATACGCGAAAAAGCCTTGTCAATATTTTGGGGGAAATACCAAAAGCTGTCTGGGTCGAAAAAGAGGGGATGGAAGTAGAGGTTGTCTTTGATTCGCTACAGTTGGGCGATTTGGTGGTGATTAATGCAGGTGAACCGATTATGGTTGATGGTGTGGTCGCAAAGGGCATTGGGAACGTTGACCAACACATCCTGACAGGCGAAGCACAAATGGCGGAAAAGGGTGTGGGCGATAGTGTCTTTGCCTCGAGCACACTGTTGTCTGGTCGTTTGTATATTCGGATCGAAAAGCTTGGCACCGAAACCGTTGCCGCAAACATTAAACATATATTGGATAATACAACTGACTATAAATCGTCCTTTCAGGCATATGGCGAACGGATGGCTGACTATGCAGCCCTGCCTGTACTGTTAGGGGGATTGATCACCCTGCCTCTTCTGGGTGCAAGGAGTGCCGCCACAATACTGATTGCCTCGTTTGGCTCGCAGATACGCGTCATTGCCCCGCTCAGTATGCTAAAATTCTTGAAGATTGCCTCTAAGCATCATATCCTGATCAAGGATGGACGCTCCCTAGAAAGCCTTTGTGCAGTAGATACCTTTGTGTTTGACAAAACAGGGACATTAACAGAAGAACAGCCGCATGTAAATCAGATTTACGCGTGTAATGGTTATGAAAAAAGAGAGATTCTTTATTATGCAGCAGCAGCCGAGTATAAACAAAAACACCCGATTGCGTTAGCGATTCTCCAAGAAGCCGCCAACCAACATATGGACTTACCACAAATTGATGAAGCCAATTATGACGTCGGCTATGGATTAAGAGTACAACTGGATGATAAAGTCATCCGAGTCGGTAGCCGTCGATTTATGGACATCGAGGGCGTTGCTATCCCACCATCTATTCAGACAGTGCAACTAGACAGTCAAACGCGGGGGGCATCGTTTGTTTATGTCGCCGTTGATAAACAGCTAGGTGGCATGATTGAATTGCAGGCAACGATTCGCAGTGAAGCAAAAGAGGTGTTACAGCAGTTACACGAACGCAACATGAATACGGTCATTATCTCTGGCGATCATACAGTTCCAACACAGCAGCTTGCGCAAGAATTAGGCATTAAACAATATTTTGCCGAAGTTTTGCCAGAAAGAAAAGCATCTCTTGTGGCAGAATTGCAGCAACAAGGGCGTTCGGTTTGTTTTGTGGGAGATGGTATCAATGACTCGATTGCGCTAAAAAAAGCCAATGTCTCTATTTCTCTACAAGGCGCATCCACGATTGCCACAGATACTGCCCAGATCGTTCTCATGGATGAAAGTCTCCAAAATTTACCCTTGTTGCTGGACCTTGCGCATAGCTTAGAGAGCAATCTAAACAAAGGGTTATTCACGGCCCTTGCACCGGGCATCACAACGGTTTTAGGGGTTTATTTGTTCCAAATCGGTATTCTTGCGAGTACGCTGCTATACTACATCAGCTTGACACTTGGCGTGAAAAATGCACTGCATCCAAAACTGAAGAATAATCAAACAGATTCTGGGTCCATCATTCGCTTTTAATCAAGGGAGTTTTCTAATGGACAGTCACTCAACACATAGCCAGACCCAATTATCAGAACTGATTCCATTCACAACATATATTCTTTATAAAGCTCTATTCTTAGTAATAGTAATCAGTGCTGTAGGTATAAACACAGTTGTCTATGCGGCTCACGCCAATGACAACATGGCAAATGCATCCACAGATGTTGTGGAGAGCAATGTCATTGAGCAAGATTTCATTGAGCAAGATATCATTGAGCAAGATTTCTCCTGTCAGACTGTCGACGAAATTCCACCCCCCGAATGTATAATTCTGACCCGATTTTATAGTATAACTGGTGGGTTAGACTGGAGCAACAACACGGGCTGGCTGCAAACCAACACACCCTGTACGTGGTATGGCATTGGCTGTGCAGGGAGGCATGTCGTCTCGATTGATCTGGAGGCTAACAACCTGAGCAACAAGCTCCCCAATGACCTTGGTGGGTTGCGCGATCTGCACACGCTGATTGTGAGTAAGAATCAGCTACGTGAGAACATTCCACCCGAACTTGCCAATCTGTCGAATCTGACGACCCTAGACTTGAGCTATAACAGCATTGTCCCCAGAGAACACCCTGGTCAGGCATTGGCAGACATCCTCAGCCCAGATTGGCGTTCCACACAGACGATTGCGCCACGCCGATTGAAAGCACGCGCCATCGCCACCGACACGGTCGTTTTGCGTTGGCAGCCAATTCTCTATCAAGATGATGGTGGCTATTATGAAATCGGGATAGCTGAGAAGAGCGGCCCCGCCACACGAATGGCGCGCACAACGTTTGTGTTGGACCCTGATTCATTTACAGTGGTCGGCTCAACCGCAGACAAGACAACAACAGCGTATACGGTGACAGGCTTACTAGAGGATACAACCTATTTTTTTGGTGTGCGCAGCTTTACACCAGCACATGACAACCAGCCCAACGATCTCTATAGCGATTATGGCAACTTTGTCGCCACAACGACATGGCCGCCAGTTGGCTGTGATGGGGGGCCGTTGGATGCAACGTTCAACCCCGACAATACACAGAAGGAAGTCTGTGTTGATTTAGATAACCATCAGTCCACTGTGAGGCTGCGTTCTGGCGAGTTTCTGACTATCCGTCTGCCCGTCATCCCCTCCAACGGCTTCTTCTGGAATCTTGTGACCGACAATCAAGGCGAGGACGACGCTGGTGCGCCTGTGTTGTTGCCCCTAGAGAGCATCGGCATCATCGAGGAAGACCGCACCGACCCTTCTATGGGTGAGTTGGTGACAGAGGTCTACCGTATTGACCCCATCAAGCGTGGACGAGCGACAGTGCAACTTGTCTATAGCGATGTGGAGGGGAATATTGAGGATACCTTTGTGATTCATGTGGAAACCGAAGGGTCGTTTGATGACGCCCGCCCACCCAAGCCAAGGCCACAGGATGATTCCCGCCCACCAACGGTTGACCCCAACACCTTCAACGGCGGTGGCGGTCTGGTTGCAGCAAGCACCCAGCCAGCAGCAACATCACAGAATTACCCCGATGCCTTTAGCTGGTGTGATCATCCCGATGGTAACGACTACTGTACACCTGTACGAAACCAAGGGCTATGTGGTAATGGATGGGCTTTTGCCACTGTTGGTGTTGCCGAATCTATGATCAAATACAAAGATGGCAATGAGCGTGATCTCTCTGAGCAATATCTGGTTTCCTGTAACAACGGTGATGATTTCTTTACCACCCTTTGGTCTTGTAGTGGCGGTTGGTATGCCTTTGACTATTTTGTAGACACACCCGCCTATCCCCATGATACGGGACCGGGAACCGTGCTTGAAAGCGATTTCCCCTATGAAGGCGAGGACTCGGCTTGTCTTGAAGACCTAACCCATTATGAAACGTTGAATAGCTGGTCCTATGTCAACTCCTCTGATCCCTTTAGTGTGGCCTATGTCGATGATATCAAACAAGCGATCTATGACTATGGTCCCGTGGCGACATCCATCTGTATTGGTGTAGACGCCTATTTCTATACGGGTGGCGTATTTGAAAAAGATGAGAGTCGATTTTGCCCCAGCAGTTCTGCCAACCCTACTAACCACGCCGTGGTCATCGTCGGCTGGGATGATGTAGAGGGTGTGTGGATCATGCGCAACTCATGGGACACCCACTGGGGTGAGGATGGCTATATGCGCATCAAATATGGCACGTCTAATATTGGTTTTGCAGCGGCCTATGCCGTCTATAGCGGCTCTACGGGGAGTGACACTGACGATAACACAGACAACGACGGTTCATCAGACGCGTTCATCGTACAGAGCAATCCCAATTTACTAACTGCAACACCGGTGATTAATGACTCAGGGGCTGATGGTGATCAGTACCAAATTGATTTAAGTTGGAGCGACTACATCAATGATGAACTTGGATTCAACATATATCGTCGCGAGAAGAATAATGACAATTCTACATGGCAGGTGATTGCAACGTTGGCGGCAAACAGCACCAGCTATAGTGACACAGCGGACGCCAGCGGTTTGGCCTGTAATGTGTCCTATAGCTACCGTGTGACAGCCAACAATGAGGATGGTGAAAGCGATTATAGCAACACCGTGCATACGTTGGTCGAATGTACCAACCTCCCCTCGCCCACCAACTTTGAAGCAGAGACGGGTGAAACCGGGATTAATTTGGCGTGGGCATTGCCTAGCAGTACCGCACGAGCGGCATTGTCTATTGATGGCGTCTACATCGGACGATGGGATCAGGATGCAGAAGAATGGGTCTTGATTCATACCGCAGAGGCGACGACAACAAGCTACACGGACAACAGTCTCCTTGATCCGGGCAAAACCTACTACTATATATTGCAATCATTTGATGGGGACAGTGTGTCTGCCGCAAGCGATCAGCAGTTTGCAACTGCTCCAGACGTTGCGATCAATGCACCGACATCACTGAGCGCCACCATCATCAGCAACGGCAACATTGCGTTGACATGGGAAGACAACAGCGACAACGAAGCGTTCTTTGTCATCCTACGCTATAACGATGAAAACAACACATGGCAATCCGCTGGAACCGTTGACAGCAGTGTCACAACGTACACAGACAGTGGGCTTTCATGTGACCTTGGGGAACAACACTACCTGGTCATCGCCCTCAACGGGAGCGACCAGTCGGCCTTTAGCAACCAAGCGTCCAGCCTGCCCTGTCAAGTGGAAACAACGCCTGTGCAAACTGTCACATCCACGCCTGTGCCGACTTCTGTGCCAGCAGCAACATCAACCTCTGTGCCGACTTTAGCACCAGTTGCAACATCAACATCAACATCGACAGCAACGTCAACGTCTATGCCGACAGCAACGCCAACTGCGATGCCAACTGGCACCCCAACTGGTGCCCCCATACTCACGAATACACCCACCTCAACGGTAGCAGTTTCGCCAACGCCGACAAGTTCACCAACGGCTATATCAACGGCCACACCAACACCGACAAGTTCACCGGCAAGTTCACCGACAAGTTCACCAGCATCCACCGCAACACCTGTGCCAGTCACTGCAACAACGGGGGAAGATGATATCTATTTACCGATTGTGACGCAGTAGGGGGTTGGACTTTCGGACCACTCTCCGGCGTGACGTTTGTGTTTTAAAGTGTTGTTGACCATGATTAGGTTGTTCACTTCAGCGTTTGCCATGCTGAATCTGGAGAATTGTGGTATAATTAGTAAGAAATCTACAAACGCATTTTTACTCATTCTATTTCATACAACAACAATATGTCAACAACACTAGACCGACTCCGCCGTCTGCAAAAATTGCACCCCAAAAAAGCGAAAAAAGAATTCAATAGCGACGCTCATGTCGAGGAGTTGGTGTATACCGATTTACCGACCACTGATGATCAAGTGATTGGGCCTGTTGTCAGTGAGCCAGCCAATGAACCAGACAACGAGCCAGTCAGTGAGCCAGTCAGTGAGCCAGCTAGTGAGCCAGTCAGTGAGCCAGCCCCACTCGAGGCGTTGATCGCTGGTGAAATCATCACCAACGCGGCAGGGACATGCTATGTGCGCACAGAACAATGGCCGCTCAATCATCATCTTGGCACAGCACCACTGGCGCGCTTACACGATCACGCACCCAAGCTCTTTGCCCCCTTTCATCCCAACTTTAATTTGACCGACCATCATGTCTTTGACAAAGCCGCATTCATCGACACAGAGACCACAGGGCTGGGTGGCGGCGCAAGCATCTATCCCTTCATGGTTGGCGTCGGCGTCTTTGAAGATGACCATTTTATCGTGCGTCAATTCTTTATGCGCAACCCCGCAGAAGAAGGGGCATTGCTGCTCGCGGTCGCCGAGTTGTTGCAACACTGCACGATGACCATCACCTTTAATGGCCGCACTTTTGATCTACCACTGTTACGCAACCGTGTGCGCTTCAACCGGATGACCTTTGCGTCGGGTCAAGGCAAGACAACCACAGATACCATTCCACTGCTGGACACAGACCAAGCGCATCTTGATTTATTGATGCCTGCGCGCAGATTGTGGCGGCGGCGTCTCCAAAGCTGTCGACTGGTCAACTTAGAAACGCATATCTTGGCACAGAATCGCACCCATGAAGATGTCCCCGGTTATATGATTCCGCAGCTATACATTGACTATGTGCAAAGCGGTGATGCGCGTGAGATGCAGCGTGTGTTTTATCACAACGCGCTCGATATTGTGACAATGGTCGGGCTGGCAACCCAACTCAGCCACGCCTTTTCGCTAGAGCCAGGCACACGCACCCATCCGCCAGACCTGCTAGATGCGCTGGATTGGTGGTCGCTGGGTCATAGCTATGAGCAGGTTGGTGACTGGCATCACGCCGAAGCCGCCTATCAACATGCCCTGACAGAGATTCAACGGCCAAGTTTGCGCGCACAGCTTTATGAGCGTATTGGGTTGATGCAAAAACGACAGGAGCGATGGACGGAAGCGACGACAACGTGGCAAGAGTGGCTGACTTCGATTGCAGGACATAACCCGACCCCTTTTGTCGAATTGGCAAAATATTGTGAGTGGCAGACCAAGGATTTGGCGCAGGCCGAGATGTGGGCGGGATGGGCTTTGCACAATTTGAATCGATTGCCGATGGGGGAACGGTTGACCTATCGGGTGCAGATTGAGGCGTTGGAGCATCGACTGAAGCGGATTAAACAAAAAAGTGTGCTGGTCAAATAGATTGTACACAACATCGCCCCTACGACGGGTGTCTAAGATGTTATTGACCAGCACACTTTTTACATCAACCCCCAACTATAGACGTTCGCTAAACCACGCCAACGTCTTCGCCCACGCATCAGCCGATACCTCTGCATTGTAGCTGGACTCACGCGTGTCGTTAAAGAACGCGTGTTGGGCATTTTCGTAAATGTAAATTTCGTGTTCCACATCTGTGCCATCGAGTGCCTCATCCATTGCTTGAACAGCCTCGACTGGAATGCCTCGGTCCTGATCGCCGTAGAGTCCCAGAAGTGGGGCCTTGACCTCACCGACCTGATCGGGCGATAGCGGTGAACCATAGAATACAACTCCTGCACCCAAGTCATCCTCGACCAGCGATGTTGCCAATACCAAACGACCACCCATACAGAAACCGACGACACCAGCTTTGGCATCCGCAACATAGTCCTGTCCTTGCAGGTAATCAATGGCTGATTGGATTTCACCGACGGCTGCTTCCATATCCAGTGCCATGACCAATTTACGCGCTTCGTCCGGTTCGCTCACCACGACGCCGTGATACAAATCTGGGGCCAAGGCCACAAAGCCTTCATCAGCAAAACGACGGGTAACATCTTTGATATGCTCATTGAGTCCCCACCACTCTTGGATGACAATGACGATGGGGGCAGGGTCGCCACTTTTGGGTCGCGCCAAGTACCCCGTGAGTGCTTGGTCATCCGCACCACCAGGATATTCGACCATGCCCGTCACCAAGCCTGCTGCAGCCATTTCATCGCTTCCATCACCACCAGCATCATCCTCGGCAGCAGATTCAGCCGCATCCTCTTCGACCACAACCTCAGCAGGCGGTGGTGTGACGGGCTGACAGCCAGCCAGCAATACATTGGCAGCGGCCAAGCTACCTAGTGCAGCCGTTGCCTTGGTTAAGAATGAACGACGGGTCATTTCGCCCGCCTGAAATGAGCGCACCAATTGCATAACATAAACGCGATCCATGATAATTAATTCTCCTAATTGCTATTCGCTACCCGAGCTATGGGTAAGACCTTTGGTCGGTGACGGTACATACTGAGTGCTCTCATCGTAACCATCGTCACCTCCCGAAGGTCAGTCCACATAGGTTGGGTAGCGGATTTCAAACTTACGTCTTCATGACGATTACAGACTATAACTATTTTTGCTTCTGACCAGTAATATTTCTTCAATCGGTGTATTCCAGCCAGCCTTATGCATTTGGTACAGAACAGCCTATGCACATTGTATTTTGACAGCCTCTTACGCAGGTGATATACTGTACTCACACTTACATACAAATAAGACGCCACAATGTGACTCCAATGTATGTGTAATGTTACAAACACAAATAACAGCATTCACTACTCGACCTCTAAGGTCTGAACACATATTGAGTGGTGAACAATTGAGGGGAACTAGACATGTTGAAAACAAAAAAAATGTCACTGCTGATTAGCCTGTTTCTTGTACTTACACTGTTGACCAGTGCTTGTGCAGGCGCAACACAAGAGGTTGTGGGGGAGCCAGCGCAGGAAGAAGCTGCTGAGGAAGCTGCCGAAGAGGGCGAAGGCGAAGAGGCGGCTGATGAAGGGGAAGAAGCTGCGACTGAAGAAGGTGATGTCATCAAGATTGGTGCATTGGCGCCACTCTCTGCACCGGGCACGGTTGTTGGTGGTGAAGCCATGCGTGACGCGATGATGATTGCGGAGAGCGACATCAACGCACGGGGTGGTATTCTCGGCAAGCAGGTTGAGATTATCATCGAAGACTCAGAGGGTCTGCCAGAGCGTGGTATGGCTGTGATGGAAAAGCTCATCAACCAGGATGGCGTTGTGGCTGTTGGTGGTGGCTATCATAGCTCAGTTGGTGTTGCATCGAAAGAAGTTGCAGCGGACAACAACGTTCCTGTCGTCTTTGCTGAAACATGGAATGACACGATTACAAGCAGCATGTTGGACCAGATTTTCCGG
>JBCCFC010000440.1:0-9693 GCA_039029935.1 Chloroflexota bacterium | reverse complement strand
CCCTCGGGATTGCTATACATGATCTCGGTTAGTGATGCAGCAGCTACAAGCTGAGCTAGGAATTGAAATGCCTTTGTGGTAGCAGGCATTGAGTACACCAATCGCAATTTGGTCGTTGTGACAAAAAACTGCTGTCACCCCTGCCTCCAAACATTGATCGATACCCCGCCATCCACGCTCAATATCATCGCTTGCCTCTGGAATGGTTATCCATGATGGGTCAACGTTTATTTTCCTTTTTGACAGACACTGACGATAGCCAGACAAACGATGGGCATTGGTTAAGGGTCGGTCGGATGCCCCAATGTAGCCAATCTGCCGATGCCCTTGCTCCAGCAGATGCTCTATCGCCAATCCTGCACCAATGACATTGTCCACTTTCACTGTGAGCTGGCTACTATCAACCTCTTGGCTATCCATCAATACAATCGGTACTTGAATTCGTTTGAGGGCCGACTTATTTTTATCCCCAATATGGGCGGCAAATGCGATTATACCATCAACACGACGACGTTGAAATGTCTCGAGTACTTGGATTTCCTGCTCAGGGTCATTCTGTGAGGTACTCAAAAAGATGCAGTAATCACGCTCTTGGGCGACACGCTCTGCACCTGCCAGTGAGTCGCTCACAGTAGGGTCGGCCACCGATGTCACCAACATACCAATCGTAAATGTGCGTTGGGTGTTGAGGCTTTGAGCAATCGAGTTGGGCACATACCCCATCTCATCGGCAAGGCGGACAATTCGTTCTGTTGTCGTCGGCGGAATTCGAGTGTCGCCACGCAAGGCGCGGGAAACGGTTGTATGCGAAACATCTGCCTCTTTGGCAATATCTTTGATTGTAATCACGATTTGGTTGTCAGTTCCTATGTCTGGATCAGACCGAAAAACATACTGACAGTATTGAGGATGCACACGTGTGCATCAAAATTTATCGCACTATAATGCAGGAATCAAAATTTGTCAAAATAGGGGTTGAGTTTGCTGCAAAAACTGCTTACCTCAAATCTTGTGTCAGCAATTTATCCGGTTTGACAATCAACAAGACTGAAGGACGCCCCTGCATACTGTCCTCATATGCCTGTGCAGCGACCTCATCTTCAATGTACCGGAAAATCATCCGATGGGTCATCGCAAGCTGTTCCGGCTCACCCGCGTCAATCATCTGCACCGTGCCATAGGCCATGACCGTCCGTTCATCCTGCGCACCACCATCGACACAAATGCTGATGCGTGGGTCACGACAGAGGTTATGATACTTGGCACTATTTTTGCCGATGCTGATGTGAAAGCACTCGTTTTCATAGATGTACCAGACAGGCGAAATTTGGGGTGAACCATCGCGCCGAATGGTCCCGACGACGGCGTTGCGTACTTCTTGCAAGAACGCAATCATTTCTGTTTTTGGTATGATTGACATGGTTATCTCCTTTATAATGGCTTTTGACACGATACAGAACACCTGTTAGACTCGAAAGTATAGTGGATTGTCTCATGGCGCGTCAAATTGACTTACAGGAGATTATAAACAGATGCAAAATCAGTCAGAACAACTTTCTAGCGAAACCAGAACCCAGTTTGTCAGCGAACATTTTGTAGACAGAGACGAAATTCTTGATGAACTACAGGAATGGGCAACACAATTTCCCAAACAAAGCGCATCAACTCATGCCTTGATTGGGCGACGGCGGACAGGCAAAACGTCGATCTTGATGAAGCTGTATGAATACTTATTTTATAAGCAACAGACAGTGCTGCCCGTTTTTATCACCTTTGAAGACTTTTTACTGCGTGAAGGGCCGATTAGCACACTCGAATACATCGAAACCTTCCTTGGTGGATACATCGCCAGTTATGCCGCCTTTCGCCTACGTCAGCCAGAACTGCTTACCATCGCCAACAAGTGGGATAGGCTGCGTGAAATTGTGGAGCCACAGGCAGATGACCTGCTCCAAGAGCTATATCAACGATTTGACCGTCTTGTGGTAGACAATGATGCAAATCGTTTAGCCAGTTTTGCGCGTGGGCTACCGACGGACCCAACTTGGTATGCGCAACAGAAGAAGATGCCCACCATTGTGATTATTGATGAATTCCAGATGGTGACACAGGTCCATCATCCAGTACTGGATCGCATCCGCTCAATGACAGGCGCGTATGTATCAGCCGTCGAGTCACTCGTTGCGCCCATGCTTGTCTCTGGGTCAGCCGTTTCTTTGCTTGTCAACCGCGCCTTGGCCGATGGACTTTCCGGTCGTATCGGTGGCTTCTATTATGTAGACCCGCTGCCACAGAAATACACACATGATCTGGTCTTTCGTCTTGCGGCGGAGTATAAGCTCAAGGCAGATGAAGCCTTTGCAGAGATGGTCTGGAAAGTAACAAAGGGTTACCCCTATAGCGTCTACTGCTTGATGGCTACGAAAAGCCCAGAACGCAAAAAATACCCCAATTTAGATGCCTTGAATAAAGTGGTCGAATTTGAACTAACCAACTCACGGGGACAGTTGTGGCATCACTACGGCTCTGAATTTGCCAAGTATAGCGAAGAGCTCAATGATGGCTTGACCACGCGTAAGGTCATGTTTTGGGCGACGAAGTACCCTAAGAAGCGCATTGATGTCAAGCAGATCGCCAAAACCATTGGCGAGACAGAGGCTACGGTGCGTGCCTCACTAGAAAAATTGCAGTGGGTAGATATCGTGATGCGTGTGGGGTTACGTAGCCATGAAGGACCCAGCGACCCCATGTTGCGTCGCTTTATTGAATATGAATATTATCTTGAGATTGAAGAGTTGTCGCCCAAAGAGGCGTTGAAAGATTGGCATCAAGAGTTTCTGTCTTTGCAGGGTAGCGTGAACAAATTTGTTGGGCATGTGGCCGAGGGCTATGTCTATGCCATCTTGAGTGGGTTTGATGGCCGCACCGTGCAAGGCAAACGATATTTCAATCTGGACCAAGATGTCATCCTGCCACCGTTCACCAAAATTGAGCGACGGGGTGGGATTGTACAGAAAAACAAGCCCTTTGAGATGGATTTGATCTGCGAATATGCACTTCCCAATGGCGGGATAGGGGCATGGATGGTGCAGGTGAAATATTGGAAGGACCCTGTAGGCGAAAAAGAGATTCGTGAATTTTTAGATAGCGTACAGCGGATTGCGAATGAAAAGGGATATGCAGATGTGACACGTTGGTATTTTTGCAAGCAAGGGTATCGAGCAAAAGCAGAGGCAATGTTGAAACAGCATGGTGTGTTATACAGTATGCTGGAGGAGTTTAATGCGTTTGCAAAATTGTTTGACTTTTTTGGGTTGCCTGAAGACTAGATGATTTTGGTGCGGGAATTTGTACGCAGTATGTCTTCTTGCCAGTAGTAAATCGTTGATTGTTCAAAGTGAATACGTAGGCTGGTGGTCCGTAGAATCGACCGACTACCAGCCGACCCTGACGCCCCGCATACTTTGGAACTTAACCTACAGTAGACCCTCGCCCCTTTCCTATACCCTACAGCACACAATCGGACATAACTAAATCAAAGAAGGTATTCTTAAGGTCTGTTCACTGTTTTCACTATACTGTGCGTCGTTACATGTAACAATTTGTAGTTCATTTTGTTTCTAAACAGGAGGTCTTTCGTGTCCACTATCACCATTCACGCAAAACACGTGCTTCGTATGGGCAGTATTTTGGTTTGCCTTGTCATTGCCATCCTTGGCATTTTGATTCTACCAACAGCATCTACACTGGCACAACTGCCACCAACACCAACACCAGCCAACATACCACCAACAGCCGTCCCACAGCCCATCCCGCTGCCTGACGCATCAATTAGTATGCCCGTTGGGGATGTGCCTGATGGACCCCAGTGTGGTGGGGAAGTGTCTGATACAACATCAGGCGATGATACTGGCGATGATGATGGCGATGATACAGCAACAGGAGCGACGGCGTTGGGAACTGTGCTAGACGCCGACGGAACCCCTATTGCCAACGCCTTTATCACGGTCCATCGCGATGACCATGCGATCTACTGCAACGCCCTTGTTACGGGTGAAAACGGCCAGTTCCAAGTGGTTGGGTTGACGGCCGGGT
Source organism: Chloroflexota bacterium (assembly GCA_039029935.1). Lineage (GTDB taxonomy): Bacteria > Chloroflexota > Anaerolineae > Caldilineales > Caldilineaceae. Next base: position 5,598 of record JBCCFC010000440.1, on the reverse strand, counting down.
CATGGCTGGCGACCATCTTTTACCCTAGCAGCGTTGTCCAACTGGACCCCATCGCCTTTCGTGTAAGCGAAGACGCGGCGGGCAACGGCGGGTCAATTGACTTAGGGTCTGTTCAATTCACAGAGCCACCCAAAACCATTGTCGGCACTGTACGCAACCAAGCCACAGGTGAAGGTGCTGCCAATGTCACAGTACACGCGATGAAAGTTACCAATGAGCCGTGGCATAGTCCCGCCATGATCGAAACAGAGACGGATGCCAACGGCAGCTATACGCTCAAGGTCACGGGTGGCACATGGGTCGTTGCCGCGTATCCTAGCAACAGTTTGGGCATTTTTAGTCCCTTTGAAACACCATCCACAACGCAACAAATCCAGTTTGCCGATGATACAACCGAAGAAACACAGTCGTTGGACTTTGCCATCTCTCTGCCCGATGCGCAGATCACGGGGCGCATTGTCTCGCCAGATGGCTCACCGCTGATGCCCTTGCCGCTTGAAACAGCAGACCAGCCATTGCTGTTCCCAATCATGCCTAGTAGCGATCCTGACGAGTTTTCGATGGGCGTCATGGTGATAGTGCATGGCACCACACCAGACAGTTTCTATCCAACGATGGTCGATGCCAGTGGCTTTTTTACGATTTCGCTCTATGCAGATAGCTATAGCCTGTCGGTTACGATGGACCCCACCCGCTATCCAGGATTGTTCTCACCTTCGTCACAAAGAATCACCATTGGCGAAGCCGAAACGCTTAATTTAGGCGATATCGCCCTCGTGGCAGGGACCAAAATAATCCAAGGCGTTGTCCAATCCGATGCGGGCGCAGGGGTGGCGGATGTACAGATTTATGCGCATCAGATGTCTTCTGAACCATTTTCCATTGGTGGTGTTGCCAGTACCCAAACCGACGCCTCTGGAACCTTTAGTCTGACAGTCACAGGTGGTGCGTGGGGACTCAATATCAGCCCCATCCATGATCCTGAAGACCCCTTTGCCACGTCACCTTGGTTTACCAACAACAGCGGGCAGACCGTTTTGTTTAGCAACGATACCGCCGCCGAAACCCAAGACGTGGTCTTTATGGTCCAGTTTCCCGACGCCACCCTACAAGGGCGTTTGGTCGCACCCGATGGCAGCGCACTCAGCTTTAATACAGCATCGCCTTCACCGGAACCATTCCCAGACTACTATGACAGCCCACCCTATGACAGCCCACCCTCAACAGTCAGCGTTTTCAGTTTCAATGGCTATAGTAACCATACGACGATAGAAGCTGATGGGACATTCTCTTTGCCAGTTGTGGCGGGTCGCTATGAGATCAATATCTATATTGACAATGAGCAGTTCCCAGCCTACTATGTGCCTGTGATGACACCGCAGTCAGTGACGTCGAATGAAACGCTGGACTTGGGTGACATTCGTCTGGGCGAAAAGACAGCCCAAATCAGCGGTCAGGTTTTGGACCCCAATGGCGCGGGGATTCCCTTTGTATCCATCAACGCATGGTCTAGAAATGGTGAGTGGCTGGATGTGACCACGGATGAGACGGGCAGCTATTCGTTACTTGTTCAGGGTGGCACATGGGAAATTCGTGTCAACCAGTACGACTATGGCTTTCCTCCGGGGATAGAGACAGGGCCTGATACAGGCGCAGAGACGGAGACAGCCCCTTATTTCTTTACCGACCCCAGCACGCAAGTGTCTATTGCCGACAACGGGACTGCCACTGTTAATTTCCAAGCCGTCGGGGTAGCGGGACAGATATTGGGTCAGGTGACAGACGCCGATGGCGAATTGCTAACGGATTTGTATCAGACGTGGGTCTATGCGCGTCGTGTGGGTGATAGCAGTACAGTTACACAGAAATCAGCGGATAATTCCGTGAATGGTCCTGTAGATAATCTTGACGATACGCAGGGCGGATATCCCATCTATGGTGGGTATAATCACTATCAAATAACAACGCAAGCACTGGTTGAAAATGGTCGCTTTACCATGCCATTGCCATCGGGTGTCTATGAGATCGGCATTCATCTGCCCTATAACAGCGAGTATATCTTTAGCAGCGAAGAAAATGCCTCGATTCAAGCGGATGCTCGAACCAGTAACGCAGACAAATTGGCAAACAAAACCTTGGCATGGGCAGAGGCTGTCAGCCAAGCCAAAACACGTGCTGAGGTCGCATTGCTCAAGGTGGCGGTTGATAGCGAACAGCGCGTCACGATTTTGCCCAACGAATATCCTAATAGCGCAGAAGCGGATGCCTCTGTCACCTTGGTTCTTCACCGCAAAGATGCGACGATCACGGGGACGTTACAGGATGCGGATGGCGCGGCGATCACAGATGTCTACGGTCATGTCTATGCATGGATAGAGGGTCCGGGCGAAACATGGCAATCGGTGAACATTAATCCCGAAACTGGCACCTATGCATTGCCCGTTTCAGCGGGAACATGGCAGGTCAGCTACTATCTGGAAACCACCGAGTATGTCGGTCATGGGCACAACCAAACCAGCGTTGAAGTTGATGCGCAAGCCACAGTTGTGCATGACATCGTTGCACCACGCCTTGATGCGGTGATTCAGGGGCAATTACTGGATGTGGACGGCAATCCTGTGACCTATGGTCATGCGTGGGCGGCGAGTGTCACTGCAGAGGAGAATGCGAATCCATCTGTGCCACCTGTCCCCACATTCTATCAGCATGGCGAGGTCATCAACGGCGAGTTTGTCATTCCTGTACTAAGCGGACAAGCATATGAGATTGGGGCGAATAGTGGCATCTATGACAATGGTCCAGATAGTGATATCATCCAGCCACGTACACAGACGGTGACACCCACCAGTGCGTCAACCGTCGCCGTCACCCTACAGATGCGCACCGCAGATGTTACCATCAACGGGACAGTCACAGTGCCATCTACTGTGCCAAGCGAGGCAGCCGATATTGCAACCAACGCCTATGTGTATGGCTGGTCACCGGATGGACAGCATGTATACGCCAACTCCGACGCCGATGGCAACTTTAGCCTGAAAGCGGCATCAGGTAGCGTTCTCTTCTTGAACGCCATGTGGCAACCACCAGGCAGCCAGTCCTATTATAGCTTGCAGGATGAAGTGGAAGTGTCGCTGGAAAACATCACGCCAGATACCATTCTGGACTCAGTCATCTTGGCCTTGCAATTGGATGTACGCTCATTGCCACCAGCGGCGGCAAGCACATTTAGTGCAGACCAAGCATGGACAGAGACATTGGCTGACGGCACATCCGTGGAGATTCCAGCGGGGGCCATTCCAGCGAGCAGGGAGGGTGGTGAGTTGTCGATCACAATTACACCACTGGTGCAAGACCTACCAGGCACAATGATAGCGCAGCCCGTTGGTTATGGCTATGCCATCCATGTCTATGATCTTGAGACGGGGACACAGATTGAGGAGGAGTTTAACGCTGACGTAACCCTGACCTTCTATTATACCGACGATGAGTTGGCAGAAGCAGGGATCACGGAGGATGAAATTGCCCCCGCCTACTTTGCCACCAGCACCAACTCATGGGTGGTTTTGGACAGCTTCAGCGTAGATGCGGAGGCCAACCAGATCAAAGCACAGGTTCGTCACTTCTCGCGGTGGGCATTGGTAGCATCTGCTGTGCCTGTAAACGCAGGACCGCCAGCGGCGTTGTTGAACCCAACGACAGATATTCCTGTTGATGTTCCTGTAGATGCACCTGTGGGTGTGCCAGATGACAGTGCTGTGCAGGAGCCAACGCAACCACAAGCACCGGAACAGTTGCCTGGGCAGACAGGTGAGCAACCGTATCGGGTCTTCCTACCGATTACGATACAGTAAGTTGATTAGTGGTTTATGGTCGTTGTAAGGCCATTCCGCAAAATAAATGGCTCATACTCGTTGTGTAGACATCTTGTCTGCGCTTGTGCCGGAAATCACTTCAGCAGGCGCAGACAAGATGTCTACGCAACGAGCAACGAGTAGTGCGTCGATACAGTGAACACCTACGGTAGGTGTTTATTGTGAGGTCACAACGCCCACTGCTACTATCGTGAAACCTCACGAATCTTCACAATTGCCTTTGCAATGTCGTCAATATCGCTGGCATCGTCAACCCAAACATGTCAATTTTCCCATCCTGTGATACAATACCCACATATACAAACGTTCTGTGTATGTCAAAAATGAGGCACACCTATGCAAATGCAATATCCATTAGAAGAAAAAATCGGGCCACCAGAGTTGCTGGTCGGTCGCCTAGACGAATTTACCAAGTTTAACCGCTGGCTCAATGGCATCCCGGGCAGGCTATCCAAGTCGCGTGTCATTTTGGCGCGGCGCAAGAGTGGCAAGACATCCTTTGTCCAGCGCATCTTCAATCAGCTCTGGACGCAGAATGGCGTGGTCGTGCCCTTCTATTTTGACATTGCGGATAAAAATATCTCGTTGCACAAATTGGCGTTAACTTACTATCGTTCGTTTGCCTCTCAATATATTTCTTTTTTAGAGCGTGATCCCCGACTGATTCAAGAACCATTATCACTCATAAAAATCCATGAATATGCTGTGCAACATAATCGACCAGGGATGATTCGTGATTCTGAAGAGATGTTATCAGACTTAGAGAAACAGTACTATGATATGGATACGATCTGGGAGACCGCTACCCATGCGCCTCATCGCTATGCTTCTGGCACAGATCGACGTTTTCTTGTCATCTTGGATGAATTCCAAAATATTGCTAGTTTTATCTACCGCAATGAAGCCTGTCAAGGGGAGCCAGACACGACCATACCCGGCAGCTTTCACTCACTCTCCGAGTCCAAAGTCGCACCGATGCTGGTGACAGGCTCCTACCCCGGCATCCTCATGGAAATCATGGCCAAGCATCTGGAAGCAGGACGGCTCTCTATCTTCCGTATGAACCCCTACCTGACACCGGATGAGGGCTTGGCCGCAGTTGAACAATATGCAGAAACTTATCAAATTCCTGTCAAGGACGAAACTGCCGCACAGCTCAATGAACTGTGCGGCTCGGACCCCTTCCTGATTTCGTGTGTCATGTTGAATGACCTTGAGGGAAAGAACTTGATGTCAGAGCAAGGTGTATTGGATGCTGTCACCTATGAGGTCGAGGACCGCAACTCTGAGATGTCCAAAACATGGGCAGAATATCTGCGTCGTACCTTCAAAAAAGTTAATGGGACGAACACAAAAAAGCTGATGCTCTTTCTTAACAAGAACAACAAACGCTATTGGACACCACGGGAGTTGAAGAAAGAACTCAACCTTGAATTGAGCGAGGAGGATATTTTTGAGCGGCTCGAAATTTTAGTGTCCTCGGATGTCATTGACCAAGGTAGCTCAGATATTCGGTTTTGTGGACTTAAAGATGGCACACTCAACCGTGTGTTGCGCAGCCGTTTTCAAGAAGAGATCGAAAATGTCGTGCCAGATTTTCGAGGTGAATTTGAGGAATTGCTGGCAACAGAACGTGGGAAAACCAACCATTGTGTAATGGTCAGTAACAGGTTGAACAATTTGACCAGTCCATATAGCCATTCCTACGAGGCCAAGAATCAGCGTT
>JBCCFC010000439.1:0-9710 GCA_039029935.1 Chloroflexota bacterium | reverse complement strand
CAGAAAGGCTTAACTCAACAAGTGCGGTGGATTCACGCTCATTGACGGTGATACCACTGATAGAAATTGAAGGCGTTGGATCATCATCAATAATCATAACCGTTGTCTCTGACTGCGTCCCCACAGCGGCATTCAATGGTTCATGTTGACCCAAACGCACGGTTAATAATTCATCAGTCTCGTCCAACCCATCATCAACAATGTCGATGTCGATAAATGCCTCAGTCTGTCCAGGTGCAAACACCAATGTGGCAGTGGCAGGCTGTTGATAGTCGCTGTTTAAGATCGCTGTGCCATCCTGAACATGGTAGGGTACACGAATTTCGCTTGTAGGATTTGATGGTTCTAAGGTGACACGTAGTCGTATACTCTCCTCGTTTTCGGTCGTTTTATACAGAAAATCATCAAAATTTACCTGTGAAGCCCCAACATAGAACGAAACACTGTCCACATTATCAATGGGATTGAGGTCACTACGCGAACGGACTGTCACAGAACTAGTCAATGTAGTATTTTCAGGGACATTGGTAGCGACACGGCCTTGAATGATGATTTTGATTTGTTCGCCAGTAGCGAGTGTTGATAAAAGCCAGCGATAGCTGACACCAGTGGGCGGTGCGACATCTAATGTCAGCGTGGCAGGCGCATCTAAACCATTGACTGTGCGGTTGGTGATTTCCGCGGGCAGTATGGATTCGATCACCAAGTCATGTGCAGACTCATCGATTTGATTTTCAACGAGAATGGTGTATGTCACTCCCCCCCCTGCCGCCACAATAGCAGGTGAGACAGATTGTTGGACAATTAAATCAGTTGCCTGTTGTGTGCTTTTGGTAATCGGTAGGTTTGTTTGTGCAGACAAAGATTGTGTGTTTAGAAAAAAGAAACCCAGCACAAATACACAAAGGCCAATCCATGTCATCCTATTCATCAACTCAAATCACTCCTGCCCTGTCAGAATAGATGCGCAAACAGACGCGCACAGCAATAAAAATCACCAATACCTTTCGATAGTATAACAGCTTATGCAGGAAAATAGTTTAATAAGTTACTGTCAAAAATGATTTCAAAACAGGTCGATGTCCACACCCAAAATATCACTAAGAGAATAGTTGTAGAGTTGGGCCAAAAGATCAAGTTGCTCTAGTGTGAGGCGTTGGTCTTTGAATTCGATGTCAAAGAGCAGTTGTTGGGAAAGCCCAGTGGCGTTGTGAATATCTTCATAGGTCAACCCATGCACAGCGCGCAATTGACGCAGGACACCGCTAATTCGGCTTCGTGCTGACTGGCGGATTGATGAGCGCAGCAATTCATCCGCATTCGTCGGCGTTTCAACGAGGGGAGCGCGTTCTGGTCGCTGTGCAAAGAGAAAGCGCGCTTCTTTGAGCCGTGTTAACCAATAATTATCTTGAGACATGTTAAAAGTTGAAAGTTGAAAGTTGAAAGTTGAAAGTTGAAAGTTGAAAGTTACAAATGCATAACTCTCAACTTTCAATTTTTCACTTTCAACTACTCTAGGTCTGCCAATCCTTCTGCTAATTGAGTTCGTTGTGCCTGCATTTCGGCCAATCGCTCACGTTCACGTTCAACAACATTGGCGGGAGCTTTCTCAATAAACCCTTTGTTATTAAGCTTTCCCTCCGCACCCCGAATGCGTTTATCCAGACCGTCTAACTCTTTTTGGATACGTTTACGCTCGGCATCCAAGTCAACCATCCCTGCCAGCGGCAGATAAATGCTGACATTCCCAACGGCCAACGTTGCAGACTTGGCAGGGGCTTCGAGGTCAGCCGCAATTTCAACTTTGTCTGCATCCAACCGCGCCAAGAAAACCAACAAATCAACATTTTCTTGCAACATGGTTGCTTGGTCATCTGCATTAAAGTTTGCTGCAATCCGTCGAGCAGGAGCAACGTTATACTCACTACGCGCATTCCGAATCGAACGAACCATCTCCTGAATGCGTTCAAAGCCATCAGCAGCATCCTTATCTGCACGTCCTGCCGCGTCAGGCCATCGACTGACCATCAACGCACGGTTGTCACCACCCATTGCAGGCAAATTTTGCCAGATCGCTTCTGTGACGTAAGGCATATATGGATGCAACAGACGCAGACTTTGCTCAAGTACATACGCCAGTACCTGGCGCGTGGCCTGTGCTTCTGCCTCTGTGCCACTGTTGAGCCGAATCTTCGACGCCTCAATGTACCAATCACAATATTCATTCCACAGGAATTCATAGAGTTGCCGCCCGGCCTCACCCAATTGCCAATTGTTAATCAAGCGCGTCGCACCCTGCTTAACATCTGCCAAACGGTGCAGAATCCATTGGTCAGCCAGTGCCAGTTCGTCTGACGAAGGCAGTTGATAAGTCCGTGCAGTCAAATCAACATTGTCATCCAACTGCATCGGATGCTCGGCCAAATTCATGATCACAAAGCGTGCCGCATTCCAAATCTTGTTGGCAAAATTCCGGTTCGACTCAATACGTGTGACACTCAGTTTCATGTCATTGCCCGGTGTCCCGCCAGTAAGCAGTGTAAAGCGCAATGCGTCTGTACCATAATCGCGGATGAGATCGAGTGGGTCAAGTACGTTGCCCAAGCTCTTACTCATCTTACGTCCGGTTTCATCTCTGACAAGCCCATGCAAATAAATGGTGCGGAAGGGAACCTTGCCCGTAAACTTCATGCCCAACATGATCATGCGCGCAACCCAGAAGAAGATGATATCGTATCCCGTTTCCATCACTTCTGTTGGGTAATAGGTCTCTAAGTCATCCGTCTGCTCAGGCCACCCAAGCGTGCTAAACGGCCACAGCCCACTGCTAAACCATGTGTCGAGAACATCAGTATCCTGTTCTAATGGAACGGTTTTGCCATAGTGTTCTGTTGCCATTTGCAATGCTTCACTCTCATTGCGGGCAGCAAAAGCGTGATCATCCGGCCCATACCAAACAGGAATGCGATGTCCCCACCATAGTTGACGGCTGATACACCAGTCACGGATATTCTCTAACCAATTAAAGTAAATCTTCTCAAAACGTTGCGGAACAATCTGAATTTCGCCGCTGCGAACGGCTTCAATCGCAGGCTTGGCAAGCGGCTCCATCTTGACAAACCATTGGGTGCTGACCAGCGGTTCAATGACCTCGCCACCCCGCTGCGAGCGCGGAACACGCAACGTATGTGGCTGCGTTTTGAGGGTCAACCCTGCTGCATCCATGTCTGCCCATAAACTCTGACGTGCATCAAAGCGGTCCATGTCCTGATACGCCCCCGCCTCTTCGTTGAGCGTCGCATCCTTGTTCATGATGTTGATGATGGGCAGGTCATGACGTTCGCCAATCTCATAGTCATTGGGGTCATGCCCCGGTGTGATCTTCAGCGCGCCTGTACCAAATTCCCGATCTACGTAGCTATCGCCGATGACTGGGATTTCACGCCCCAGCATGGGAACAATAGCGGTCTGCCCAATCAGATGTCGATAGCGTTCGTCTTCCGGATGAACCGCAACCGCGGTATCACCCAAAATCGTCTCTGGGCGTGTGGTGGCAACAGGGATATGCTGATCAGAGTCTTTGAGCATATATTTAAAGTGATAGAGCGTCCCTGGCTCCTCACTATACTCAACCTCCAGATCAGAGACAGCCGTTTGCAGATGTGGCGACCAATTAACCAAGTATGTGCCACGATAAATCAGCCCTTCGTTGTAGAGCCGAACAAACGCCTCCAGAACCGCATCGCTCAGACCATCATCCAGCGTAAAACGTTCACGCCCCCAGTCACAGGAGATACCCAGTCGTCGTTGTTGCCCCGTAATGCGTCCATGATATTCATCCTTCCAATCCCAAACTTCCTGAATAAAGCGCGTCCGCCCCAGCTCCTGACGGCTATTTCCTTGCTGCTCCAATTTGCGCTCAACTACATTCTGTGTGGCGATGCCCGCATGATCTGTCCCTGGAACCCATAACGTGGGTCGCCCCAACATGCGATTGTAGCGAATTAACAGGTCCTCAACGCTGCTGGTGATGGCATGACCAAGATGCAAGGCACCTGTGACATTTGGTGGCGGCATAGAGATAACAAAGGGTGTCTGTTCAGGGTCTGCCAACCCAATTTCAATCTGCTGTTCGGGCTTAAAAAAACCATTTTCTTCCCACCAAGCATAGAGTTCTTCTTCAACGGTTAACGGCTCATATGCTTTGGGCATATTGATTTCTGCCATTGCTTCCTTCACTTTCTAGGGGATGCATGCTCACACCCCTATGATGATTATTCTTGTCTATAAAACAAAAAAAGCCGCTCCATCCACTAAGGACGAAGCGACTATTCAACCAACGATTGGTTAGTCTCCGCGGTACCACCTTACTTAAATCATATTGACAGTCATTCCCTATCAAACTGATTTCACTCAAATGCTATAACGGGCTAACCCGGACACAGCTACTTTATGGGTATAATACCCGTTCACTGCATCAACCTTCCCGGCGACTTTCTCTGCTGCTAAATTGATAAGGCTTTCAGCCAATGACCTCATCTCTCTGATATTTAGAGGTGCAGATACTCCTCCGGTGCAATGTCTTTCATATATAGTTTTTGATGTATAGTCTTCGATTTTCTAGTATAGATGATACCGCTGAATGTGGTGATTGTCAAGGGTTTTTGGGGTCTATTTATGATAATTGTATGAAGCATGGTTGGATTGAACCCGTTCCACCACTGTGAGGGTGTGGGTCAGATGGCTAGTATCCACGAGGAAATTCTGACTGAGAGAGCGTTTGGTCGATGCCCGCGGCACGGATGAGTTTGCGGATTTCGTCTGATGTTGGTGGTTTTGTGGTCATGATAGAATGTACTCCCAATCTTCGAGGAAAACGCGAAACATCAGAGAATATTCATGTTCGGGTTCACGCATAAAATTGATTTTCTCTTTTTCTTTTTCAGTAAGTTGAAACCGTTTTTCGGTTATAAGAGTCCGTAAAGCTTTATCAAACATTTTAAATTTTTTCAAGCGATCATAAAGAAGTAGCTGTCTATTTAGATCATATTTCTGGATAGTTTTACGGCCTCTTTCGGACCCTCGCTTAGGCTTAATTATCTCTTCGTCAAATGTGAGATGCACAGTTGGGTCGTGTTCTGCGCCGCATGGATCAACGCACTCGATAACTGGAATGTCTGTATTGGGTAGCTTGTTATTACATGCTTTACAACTTAAATATAAATTTGTCCATTCGAAAGCCAAATCTGGGCGTTCAGCAATTTCAATATAGTGCTCAATGTCTGATTCGGAACAGCTAATTTGTTTTTCGCAATAAAAACACTTCTTGCTCATTGCACGTAGTATTTTCAAAACTGCTTTGCGGTCATCGCCTTTGAGACGATTCGATTTATTTTTCTCCCAACGTGCTTTCTTCTCTTTGAAAATCGCTGGTTCAGGCAATCTTGGAATATGAATCACTATACTTTTTCCTTGAGTACATAGGGAATTAATTCATCTATGTTCAGATAGCTAAAATAACTTGGATTGAGTTCAATTAGTCGTTTCTTTAATTTTGCTCGTTCATCGTCATTATCAGTCAGAATAGATTGCTGATACTCAGCGATTAAATTTGTTATCTCTTCATTGAATGGTTGAGTTGCTTCAAATAATGGTGACATTAGAATTTCATCAACTGGTCTATTGCTATAATCAGCCGTTTCATCTTCCACAATGCAATGATCGCCCATTGATTTACAGACAAAAAGTCTTGCATCCGGAACAGATGAAATGATAAACGGCGAGTGGGTCGTTGCAATAATTTGCAGATTTGGAAATATTTCTAAAACGGAAGAAATAAATCGTTTCTGCCATTTTGGGTGGAGTTGATTTTCAGCTTCATCAATTAACAACAAACCTGGTGTCTTGCCTAGTTCATCCAGAGGTGTTTTACGCAAAAAGTGAACAGCATACATTTTTCCCAGAAGACCAACTAAATTTTGAATCAAGTAAGCATTACCACTACTTAGATTAGCTAATCCAACAATCATGCCATTCTGAATGACTTTGGGTTCATATGTTGCACGGGCAACATGACTAAAATGCCCATCGTCTAAAAGGCTGACACTGACTATTTTTTCTATAAAATTGTAAAGTCGTTCCCCCATCCTTCGTTCTTCCAAGTCACGGCTATCTCGAAGATAATCAAAATGACAAATTAAGTTTGTTATGTTAGAAGCTTTTTTTTGACCATTTAACGAATCTTTTAAAAAATTTTTGTGATCGGGAGTTCTAAATACATCTATTTTGTATGAATTTGCTGCTGTCCCAGAAGACCAAAAATCAACAATCCAGTTAGGGTACTCTTTGCCCTCTGCTATATGACTAGGAAGTACGGCTATTTTTGCTGGCTCAGGACCTCGAATTTCGATTCTTGTATCTAGTATATTACCTGAAGGCATACGTAGTTCTTTATTATTGATATTCAGATATAAATCAATATGTGCTGTTGAGGTGCCTGTCACACGTCGAATATTCCTATCCAGAGTTGTATACGCCACACCAAAAGACCCTCGAATTGCATCAAGGATAATACTTTTTCCTGTACCATTCTCACCCGTGATCAAGGTAACAGGAGGTTTATCCGTACTCTGCCAATCATCAGGCAAAAAGCTCATATCCGCTTCAATAAAGGGACCAATATTTTCGAGAACCAAGCGTTTAACTCTCATAGTGGATTCTCCTTTTTACCCTATGACATTTGAGGCCATGCAGCTAGCCTTGACCTCAAATGCCATTTACAACAAATCCATTTCTACACGCTCACAGCCGTAGAAACTGACATCTCTCGAATCTCCTCAGCCGTAACCTCACGCCCCAACTTCTCCGACAAATAAATCCCTTCCGAAATCAACATCGTATTCAGTGCAATCTCTGCAGTGGGAATAGGCTCAACACGCCCCTGCAAGCCAGCAATCCAATGCTGCTGCGGGCCATCATAGGTATCACCCTGTCCATGTACATTGTGCAGGCGATAGTCAAATGTACCCATATTGGCTGTGCTGCTGAGGTCTAGATCACCGATGCTTTGATGGAAACTGAATGGCGAGACACGTACACCGCCCTTGCTGCCAACCACAAAGGGGCTTTCAAACTCATCAATGTGAATCGCCCATGCTTCAATGATATCCAGTGACATGTTCTCTTCAAAGCGCACAAACCCCAGCCCCAGTTCTTCAACATTGTAGCCACTGATTTCACGACGATTGGCATCCATATCGGTTTCCTGATAGGTCTTGCCTGTCACACGCAGCACCTCTGGGTTGTCCAGTAGATATAAAATCGTGTTGATGTGGTAAACGCCCATGTCGTAGAGCGCACCGCCACCAGAGTTGTGCTTCTGGACAAAAGTCGGTGTGCCATAGCCATCAACAAAGGGGCGACCCCGCCGACGATACCCTGTCGAACGCGCATGATAGAGCTTGCCCAGATGCCCCTCATCAATCATATATTTCGCTGCTTTTGTGTCCGATAGAAAGATGTTACGAACTTGAATCCCTAATTTGCGACCAAGCGAACGCGCCGTCTCCAGCATTTTCTCAGCATCCGTATAGGCCCCCGCCATTGGCTTCTCACAGAAGACATCCTTGCCTGCCTCCAATGCTGCCACTGTCACAGGCATGTGAAAATTGTTATGCAGGCAAACATCAACCGCTTGGATGTCATCGCGCTCCAGCATTTTGCGAAAGTCTGTATAGACATTGGGGATACCGTTCATCTCCGCCACACGGTTGCCCTCAGCCACATTGAGGTCAGCCAATGCAACCATCTCCACATTATCCATCTGACTATAGGTATTCACATGCGCCTTGCCAATTTGCCCCACGCCAATCATGCCAACGCGGATCGGTTCAGGTGTACTCATGATGTTCTCCTTTGCTTATTGTCGTCTTTTTTGAAAAAGGGTATAACCCCTTACTAATAACTAATACTCTCTAAGAAACCTCTGTGTTCCCTACACCCGCTGCGTTTATAGTTCATCTATCACGCAAAAATGCTGCAAACTCATCTGCATCTAATCCAAACTGATTTTCGCTCATTTGGTGGGACTCGTCAACATGTTGATCAATCTCAACCTGCTCATCGACAGGTGTAAGCACATTTGAGAGCGTAACCCGCCTAGAATCCTCTTGCAAGTGCGAGATGGTCGGTTCAATCAACCCAATCACTGCTTCTAGAAACAATAATGCAGGTTCTCTCCCTTCGGGGAGATTAAGTATCAATGTGCGCCCACGAATCCCGACTACACTGCGGTCTAGCAGGGCCAGTGAGGTTTGTCTTGCTGCATTTGTACGCATGGCCTCCGAAAATCCGGGCAGTAATCGCTCAACCACACCAATGGTGGCTTCAGGCACAATCTCTAGCTGACTTGGCCCCGGTGCAGGCATTGTGCCACCCAGCGTAACGATTAAATCTAACTCATCTTCATCACACCACCGCACCAAACACATCTCTATCCAATTTCGTTGACTAGCCGCACTTTGCTCAAACAGCACAAGCAACTCTGGAATGGTCCGCTGTAAGAGTTGGACAACGGCTTGAACAGCCTCATCATCCATCATCGGCACACAAAGAATCCCTGCTCGAATCATCAAAATCCCTGCAATCCCGTTTATCTTAGAACCAAAAAGCCAGTACGAACAAAACTATCATTTCATTCATACTGGCTTATTATCCGATTTTAAAATCAAAAATTTTAAGCTTTTAGAGCTTACATCACGCAAGCAATCCCCGTGTAACTCGTACCCTTGCAATCCAAGCGATTAACGCTTTGTGTATTGCTTGGCTTTGCGTGCTCGTGGCAAACCTGGTTTCTTACGCTCTTTCACACGTGCATCACGGGTTAAAAACCCTGCGGCCTTCAAAGTCGGACGTAAATTTTCATCCGAGAGGCACAATGCTCGTGAAATCCCCAAACGCACAGCAGACGCTTGACCCGCATCACCACCACCATTCACATGGACGCTGATGTTAAATGAACTCTCTGTCCCTGTCAAGACCAGTGGTTGCTTCATAATCATTTGGTCCAATGCACGACCAAAGTAGGCTGGCATTGGCTTGTCGTTGACAATAATCTCACCCGTGCCAGGGTACAATCGGACCCGCGCAGATGCTTCCTTGCGCCGGCCAATCGCCTCAACATATTCAATATTTTCAGACATAGCTACAATATCTCCTTTGGAATTTGGCCGCTTAGAATTCCAGCTCTTGTGGCTGTTGCGCGGCATGCGGATGCTCACCGCCAGCGTAAATGCGTAGCTTTTTCATCTGTGCCCGGCCAAGACGATTTTTTGGCATCATCCCTTTGACTGCGTCATAGATAACGCGGTCTGGGAAACGCTCCATCTGTTCACGCATGGTGCGGCTCTTCAGTCCGCCTGGGTAGCGCGAATGGCGATAATAGTGAACATTGTCCAGCTTGTTGCCTGTCACAGCGATACGCTCACAATTGATGACAATCACAAAATCACCAGCATCAACATGGGGTGTAAACGTTGGTTTATGCTTCCCCCGTAAAACTCTCGTAATTTCTGAAGCCAAACGTCCCAAGGTCTGTCCAGAGGCATCCACAACCCACCACTCTCGGTTCCCTTTGGCTTCATCAACGCTTGGACTAAATGTCTTCACGTGACTATCTCCTCTATAATTACAGAATAAATCAATCTATATGT
>JBCCFC010000438.1:0-9717 GCA_039029935.1 Chloroflexota bacterium | reverse complement strand
GTACCCTTGTACTGGACGACTATCATATGATTGCGTTGCCAGCGATTGATGACGCGCTCATCTTTCTATTGGATCATTTGCCCCCGCAGATGCATCTGGTCATCACCACACGTCAAGACCCACCGTTCCCATTGGCTCGCTACCGCGTTCGCAATCAAATGACCGAACTGCGGGCGGCTGATCTACGCTTTACGCCTGTGGAAGCCACTGAATTTCTCAATCAAGTGATGAGCCTCACCCTGACGGCGGATGATGTTGAGGCGTTAGACGCACGCACCGAAGGCTGGATTGCGGGTCTCCAATTGGCGGCACTCTCCATCCGAGGACGAGCCGATGTCTCTGCGTTTATCCGCGCATTCGCAGGCAACAATCGCCACATTGTCGCGTATTTGGTGGAAGAGGTTTTGCAGAGTCAGCCTCAGCAGGTTCAGCACTTCTTGCGCCAGACAGCTATTCTTGATCGGTTGAGTCGCGCACTGTGCGATGCTGTCACAGAGCGGAATGACAGCCATACATTATTGCAAACGCTGGAACAGAGCAACCTGTTTATCATCCCACTCGACGACAAAGGGCAGTGGTATCGCTATCACCACCTCTTTGCGGATGTACTGCAAACCCATTTGATGGAAGCACAACCTGATCAGGTCCCAACATTGCATCGACGGGCGAGCCGTTGGTACGAACAAAATGGGCTACGACCTAATGCGATCCACCACGCCTTTGCCGCGACAGATTTTGAGCGGGCAGCCGATTTGGTCGAGTTGGAATGGTCAGCCATCTATGGTCGTGACCGCGACACCGTTTGGCTGGGTTGGGTGGAGGCACTGCCACACAATTTAGTTCGCGCCAGACCTGTTCTGAGTGCTGGGTATGCCTGGTCGCTCATGATTGGCGGTGACATGGAGGCTGCGGAGGTCCGACTACAGGATGCTGAATGGTGGCTGGAGACCCAAGCCGAAAGCAATGAGCGAGCAGAAGGATCCGTATCTGAGATGGTGGTTGCGGATGAAGCAGAATTTCACTATCTACCCGCAACCATCGCAACAATCCGTGCCTTTCAATCCCAAGCCATTGGCGATGCGTCTGGCACAAAGATGTACGCCCAGCAAGCCCTTGATGTATTATCAAAGGATGACTATTTTCGGCGAGCCATTCCAGCCTCAATTTTGGGGCTTGCCTATTGGACAAGCGGAAATCTAGTCGCTGCCCATCAATCAATGACCGATGCAGTGATGAATATGCGGTTGGCCGGGAACATCCCCATCGCACTTAGTGGCGCATCTATTGTGGCGAACATTGAGATGGCGCAGGGACGTCTTCGCAAGGCAGTGATGACCTGTGAGCAGGCATTGCAACTAGCGACAGAGCACGGTGTGTCTGCACTAGAGGTGACGACGGGTTTATATCTAGGGTTAAGTGAACTATCGCTTGAGCAGGGTGATTTAGACGCAGCCACACAGTACCTATTCAAATATGAGGAGCTGGGTCGGCAAGCTGTGCCAGAAGCGTACATGGTTCGTTATCGCCTGACGCAAGCGCAAATAAAAACGGCTCAGGGCGACCTAGAGGGTGCGCTTGTGTTGCTCGACGAAGCAGAGCGTCTCTATGTGGAGAGCGTCATCCCCAATGTGACCCCTGTCGCGGCGGTAAAGGCACGGGTGTGGCTCAAACAAAATAGATTGACGGATGCACTGGACTGGATGCAGATGCAAGGTCTGTCCGTTGATGACGACCTCAACTACGTACGCGAGTACGATCACCTCACCTTGGCGCGTGTGCTGCTCGCCCAATATTGGAGCGGCCAGCGGGCAGAGGCCATTCACGAGGTGTTGAGATTCCTAGAACGCCTTTTGAACGCCGCAAACGCGGGTGAAAGGACAGGAAGCGTCATCGAAATCCTGATGCTACAGACACTTGCACTGGAGGCACAAGGGGACACTCATGCTGCACTTCTATCGCTGGAGCAAGCACTGATGCTGGCTGCACCGGAGGGATATGTCCTTCTCTTTTTGAATGAAGGCCCCCAAATGGCACGTCTGCTATCCGCAGTTGCACCTCGCGGGGTGATGTCCGATTATATACACAAACTACTAGCGGTACTTGCGTCTGAAACACCACATCGCACAGATGAAACCCCGCTGACCACCAGTCCCACACCGCAACCACTCATTGAGCCATTAAGCCAACGCGAACTAGAGATTCTACACCTAATTGCCCAAGGTCTTTCCAACCGAGAGATTGGTGAGCGACTTTTTCTTGCCTTGAGTACGGTGAAAACACACAACCGAAACATCTTTGGCAAGTTAGCGGTTCAAAGGCGCACGGAGGCTGTGGCACGTGCCCGTGCGTTGGGTCTACTGTAACGGCTATCATGCGCACATGTTAAATAATGTTCAGTGAGTACGCCCTCGTGCGGGCTTATCTTATGAGTTTGACCCGTACGAGGGCGTGCTTACTGAACGGTTTTCAATTTCTTCTTTTGGGTTAATACCACCAAAGTATGAGCAACGCCGCCCCTTTTTCTACGACCACACCGCTACACACAAATACTACTTTGGAACGTATACGCCCATCCCATTTGAGCGGTATAGTACTGGTACTTCAATCAATCGGCACAGGTTATCATTTCTGGCCGTTTAACAATTTACAAAAAGTGTAATGAACAATGACATGTTGAACAACTCGCAGCAAAGGTAGTGTGCCGTCCCTATTAGTGTCTGCCGTCTTTGACACGAATAGGGACGGCACACGACCGTTGTTCAGACTCTATTTGACCACTACACTTTTTACAGAAAAGGAGTATTTAGAATGACCACTCAAGCAATACAGCGATCAGATCATACAGCACGGTTAGCGGGACTGCTCTACCTGATCCTAATCCCCGTTGGATTTTTTGGCACGGTATATGTCTCTGACATCCTTGTCGTATCAGGGGATATCGCAACAACGATACAAAATATTGTGGCTGCTGACTCGGCGTTTCGTCTCAGCATGGCGAGCCTCTTCTTGATGAATATCATTAGTATTGCGAAGGCACTGCTGCTGTACAAGCTACTCAAACCACTTGGGAAGACGATTGCCACATTTATGGCAGCCTTTCTGTTGACCGCTGCCGCCATTTCCATGCTCAATGAGGTCAACTATTTTGTCGTGCTTTCTCTAAGCCTTGCCGACACAGAGGCCGTGTTTACGGTCGAGCAACTACACTATCTTGTGGCACTCTTTCTGGACATGCGCGATTTTGGGTCTTATATCGCGGTCATATTCTGGGGTCTGTGGCTCTTCCCGCTGGGCTCTCTACTGTTCAAAGCAGATTCGCTGCTGCCAAAAATCATCGGTGCAATGTTAATCATAGCGGGTATCGGTTATGTCTTCGATAGCTTTGTCTTCTTCATCGCACCCCATCTCTTCATATCAGTAGTGGACTATATCTATTACGGTGAGGTCCTGTTCGGATTTTGGCTGCTCATCAGAGGAGCGAATATCCAGCCGTGGAAATGGCAGAAGGCTGCGTTTGCACCTGCCTCCTAGCACGTACATCGCGACGATGGCTAATTGAGTAAAATTCGTAAGACCTTTGGGGGTGTATGATCCAGACACCCCCAAAGGTCGATTTTCTATTTTAGAAAGCCCAAATACCCAAACGTTTGCGCCTGTGCAGGATCATATATCCACGTGGCATGACCGCACGGGCTTCAGTCAGGACCTGAACGTTATCCTCCCCCTCGAACATTTAGCACAAATGGCGGAAGCTGGCGAGATGGGCGCAGTGGCGCAGTCCCACTACTCATTTATGGGCGCAGTAAGCCCAACAAAAAGATGAAAGGGGGGCAAGCCTGTCTACCGACTCACAATCGGCAAAAATACCTCCACCATCAACACATCCTGCACAGTGATCGGATTGATGCTGACACGAATCTCTTGAAGCTCCTCAATCATGGTCGACGACACTGGCTCCAGTGCATTAAACGTGGTTTGTATCTCTAGCAACTCATCATCCATATTCCAATCATCATCCAAAATAAAGACAGGTGCCACCTCTATGGACGCCCCCGCCTCTAATTGTGATTGCGCGTAGTAACAAATATCACCCGCATCGCCATCGCTATCACAACCCCAAGCGGCCAGAGGCTTTGTCACGATTTGGGGCTGTATAGCAACCAATGGCTGCATAGATTCTGCGATGGTGGGAGAACGAACTCCCCGACCACCATTATCTGTTTGCTCACCAGCACTACCCACAAACAGGTCTGCACCCAATGCATCCACATCTAGCTTGGTCAACGGTGGGACAATAAACTTGATGGCGATGTTTTCTAAACCAAATTCATAGATATTCTGATAGCGCATGGGTACAACGACAGCTGCTTCGTCTATGCCGGGGAGAGCCGTGGCGGAATCAACTTCCAGTGCTGGCGGTGTCAACACCCACACCGGGGCAGGCGTTGGTGTTTGGGTGGCAGTAGCGGTTTGGGTGGCAGTAGCGGTTTGGGTGGCAGTGGCGGTTTGGGTGGCAGTAGCGGTTTGGGTGGCAGTGGCAGTCACTGTCGGCGATGGTGAGGGTGTTGATGTTGAGGATGGTGTTGGGGATGATGCTGGTGTTGTTGTGGCGACTGAGATCGCGGTTGATATGGCTGGCAGAATCGGTGTCGCGGTCGGTGATGGTGTATGCGTTGGTATAGACGTTGCCGTCATTGTAGCTGTCGCTGTCACTGTCGCTGTCACCGTCGCTGTCACCGTCGCTGTATGGGTAGGGGTTGGCGTTAGGGATGGTGTGAATGAAGGGGTCGCCGTTGATGTCACGGTTGGCACAGGCGTTGCTGTGTCCGTGGATGTCGGCGTAGTTGTTGGGGTTGGAGTTGGGGTCACAGTCATTGTCGAAGTTGCGGTTGACGTTGCGGTTTCTGTCTGCGTAGCAGTTGGGGTGGGTGTAGGCGTATTTGTTATTGTCGGTGATGGCGTCGGTGATGGTGTTGCAGTCGCAGTTGCAGTCGTAGTCGCAGTTGCAGTCGCAGTTGTAGTTGAGGAGGGAGTAGGCGATGGTGTCGCGGTTGTAGTTGCTGTGGCCGTCGGAGAGGATGTCGTTGACGGGGTAGCTGTTGGTGTTGGTGATAGGGTCACTGTAGGGGTATGAGTGGGAGTATGAGAAGGGGTATGAGTTGCTGTCGAAGTTGCTGTATTGGTTGGCATAGATGTCAGCGTTGACGTTGGTGTGAGGGTGCTCGTGAGCGTTGCTGTCGCGGTTGGCGTCGGTGTCATAGCCGCACGGGTTGCCTGAATCGAGGCGTACCGCTCCTGTGCAGGCAGAATAATTGGTGTGGCTGATTCTTGTACTTGAAAATGGTCAATATCCATACCAATACCGGGCCAAGGTTTACTGCCCCAAAAAGCGGGGGCACCGCTGAGATAATGTGAATCTGCCAGACCCAGAGCAGCGGCAGCGGCTCCACTCCACGCCAAAATGCCCCCAATCAAATTGCCATCTACTAACTCGTGTTCAACCTCACCCAGATAGGTGGGTGAGCCATCATCATCGAACTCATCGGGACCCGTGCGTACCTCAACCGTTATGACGTTGTTGCCAACAATATTCGTGTAGTCAGAATGATCACGCACACTGATGCCACTTTCATCATGAACGCGATTGCGAAAAATGGTGCTATAGGGACCGCTGGGTCCCCACGAATCGGCCACAATCACCATCTGCACATCGTTGCCTTCAAAGAGATTCGCATAGTTATAATGCCCATGTAGCGAAATATCGGTCTTGTTTTCTTGATTGTCAAACGAATAGTTATAGCCAAAGACATTGCCATTGGCCCCTTGTTTGACCATCATCGAGTGGCGCAATGTATGAAAAATATTATTGGAGACAAGTGAATCGGATGTAGCGTTCCCCAGCGTGACACCATAACCGTTACCACCGCCACCATAATCATGCGCCCGATAGAAATAGCTATCCTCAATGGTCAAGAACCGGCTGTAATAGCTCCACACATGCCCCCGGTCAGCAAGATTGGACTCGACGTTGCGCAGCCAGCAATTTTCAACATACTTGAACATCACATTAATGGCATCCGCAGGTGTCATCCACTCCAGATATAAATCCTCAACCCCTGCCCAAGTGACTGGCTCGATGATGTGGACGGTTGGCGACAACCTTGCCTGATAATTTAATCGCAGCGGTACATCCAGCGTCAGGGTTGTCGCTGCACCCTCTTGCTGCACCGCCGACACCCCAACCATCTGCCCCATCGAGTTGGCCGCATAGCTTTTGTTCCACTCGGCTGAGGTGTACATTACCTCCGAGTCATTCTCTTGGTGCAGCCAGAGTAATGTGCCTGGAACAATCTCTGTAGCGGCATCGTCAACATCATGCACACGATTTGGCGAGATACGTTCTGGATGCAGCACCCGTGCAGAGTCAGCGGTAAACCGTTGCTCCTGCGCTGCCCGACCAGTGGCGTTTGTATGCAGGACCAATGTCCGACTGCCATAGGTATAGCCAGACGTGAGTACAACATCTTCACTATTGCGTGACCCCAAAAATTCGATGCCACCCCGTAATGATTGACCCGGTAGATCAAAAAGCAGCCTGGTTGTGTCGGGGCCACTGCCCTTGAGCAATACACCGGACATCATCTGGATCGGCGTCTGAATGAGATAGGTCCCTGCGGGGATATAGACCGCGACAGAAGGGGTGAAGTTGCTGACCGTGGCGGCGGTGGCAATGGCTGTATTGATGGCTGGTCCATCATCTGTTACCCCATCGCCAACCGCACCATAGTTGGTCACATCAATCTGTGTCCCAAAGGTGGGGATGCCACCACGCACACCAGGGTCCCAATTAACAAGCCGATTTGTGGGGATAACCCCTGTCTGGCTAGCTGTTTGCCCTTTTGCCATCACACTGGTCTGGATTTGCGGCAAATACACAACTGTCCGCGTCCCTGATGGTTGTACTTCTTGAGGCAGGGTAGTTTGGGCTGCTCCTTGCGCTGACCCGCCCTGTGCAGAAACGAATTGGGTTGAGATAGACAGCAAAAAGGTCATGCTAATCAATAGGGATAGATAGCTTTTGTTGGCGATTTTTTTACATTGCTTAGTTGATATCACGCTGTTTGTTCCGATACTCACGTTAAAATTAATTTCATGCTTTATAGTATATACACAATGATACCGCTATCTTTGTTGCGCAGTCTACTGAAATTTGTTGTAGATAGTTTAAATTTTTGTTAAATTTTGCTACCAGCTATCTGAGGAAAGACCTTCGGTGGGTGAAGACAATGTATTCTGGAAGTACATAAATCATTTCGTCACTCCCAAAGGTCTCGCCACTCATGCCAGGTAGTACATTCACAAAGGGTAAAGGATACTCGTTATGATCGACCAAAAACAAGCTGCTTTAGATTATCACGCCCAAGGGCGTCCAGGAAAACTCAAAATCACCGCAACCAAACCGATGGACACACAAAATGATCTCTCGCTAGCCTATTCCCCTGGTGTTGCGCACCCTGTTCGTGCCATCGCCGAAAACCCCAGCGACGCCTACCGTTACACCTCCAAGGGGAACTTAGTCGCCGTCATTAGCAACGGCTCGGCCATTCTTGGGCTGGGCAATTTGGGTGGATTGGCCTCTAAGCCTGTGATGGAAGGGAAAGCCGTTCTCTTCAAACGTTTTGCCGATGTTGATGTCTTTGATATCGAGGTCGATAGCTATGATCCCAAAGAGATTGTGCGTTTGGGACAGATGATTGCGCCGACATTTGGTGGCATCAACCTCGAAGACATCAAAGCACCCGAATGCTTCTACATCGAAACCGAGCTACAACGCACAGTTGATATTCCGGTTTTCCATGATGACCAACACGGGACAGCCATTATTTCCGGTGCGGGCTTGGTCAACGCGCTGGAGATTGTCGAAAAAGACATCGCCGATGTGTGTATCGTCATCAACGGTGCAGGCGCGGCGGGCATTGCCTGTGCTGAATTCTATATCGCGCTGGGTGCTGTTAAAGAAAACATCATCATGTGCGACTCGCGCGGTGTCATCTACACCGACCGTACCGAGGGCATGAATGAATATAAAGAACGCTATGCCAACGAGGTCCACATCCGCACACTAGAGGAAGCACTCGTCGATGCTGATGTCTTTATGGGACTCTCCGCCCCCAACATCCTCAGCCAAGAGATGGTGCGCAGCATGGCACGCTATCCCATCATCTTTGCAATGGCAAATCCTGATCCCGAGATCACCTACGAGGACGCAAAAGCCGCCCGCGAGGATATTGTCTTTGGCACAGGTCGTAGCGATTACCCTAATCAGGTCAACAACGTATTGGGCTTCCCCTTCCTCTTTCGTGGTGCGCTAGATGTCCAAGCCAAGGCCATCAACATGGAGATGAAGGTGGCTGCAGCCAAAGCACTCGCCGACCTCACCAAAGAGGATGTCCCCGACAGTGTACTACGTGCGTATGGGCTGGACCAACTGAAGTTTGGCCCTGAGTATATCATACCCAAGCCCGTTGATCCACGTGTGATGACCTGGGTTGCCTCTGCCGTCGCTCAGGCCGCCATTGACACTGGTGTGGCGCGCCGTACTGTTGACATGAACGAATATAAAGATGAACTGGCCGCACGTCTCAGCCCCAGCGTTCAGGTCATGCGCTCCATGCGACAGAAGGCCATCGAAGACCCCAAGCGCGTTGTCTTTGGCGAGGGCGAACACCCCAAGATTATCCGCGCTGCCTATGCACTTGCCAGCGAAGGCATTGCCGAGCCAATTCTGCTGGGCAACTCAACACGCATTACCGCCCAATGTGAACAGCTTGGGTTGACCTTTAAGCCGACCATCGTAGACCCTGCACAGGATGACATTTGTGCCAGCTATGCCCAAGCCTTCTACGAAAAACGCCAGCGTAAGGGTGTCACCGCTGCTCGTGCACAAGAACTAATGCGAGAGGTCAACTTTTTTGGGCCAATGATGGTAGAAAAAGGCGATGCCGATGCATTTATTTCTGGCATGACCTACAACTATCCAGAGGTTATCCGACCCGCGTTGCAGGTGATCGGTGCGGGTGCCGGTCAATTTGTCAGCGCGGTCTATCTCATGTTGGTGCAGGACAGGGTGTACTTCTTTAGCGATGCCACCGTTATCATCGACCCCAACGCACAGCAACTGGCCGCCATCGCCCTCAACGCCGCTGACCTGGCCCGTCAATTTGACACCGAGCCACGCATCGCCATGCTCAGTTTCTCCAACTTTGGCAGCACACCGCACCCACAGTCTGACAAGGTGCGTATCGCGACTCAGTTGGTCAAAGAGCAGCGACCAGACCTGCAAGTGGATGGCGAGATGCAGGCCGACGTCGCCGTAAGCATGGAGTTGATGCAGCTACATTACCCATTTAGCCAAGTGCAAAACGCTAATGTGCTGGTCTTCCCCGATCTATCAGCGGCCAACACTGCCTATAAGCTCATGAGCGAACTCGGTGGAGCCGAGGCCATTGGCCCCATTCTCATGGGCATGGATAAACCCATTCATGTGTTGGCAACGGGTGCGGATGTCTACGATGTCATCAATATGGCGACGCTCGCTGTGGTGGATGCGCAGAATCGGTAGAAGGAATTAGGACGCGGACGAGCGCGGATGAACGCGGAGATATTGATAATTGTCCGTTTCTATACACTTCTTGTTGCGTGTAAGAGGGTGAAAAT
>JBCCFC010000437.1:0-9722 GCA_039029935.1 Chloroflexota bacterium | reverse complement strand
TATTTCTCTAATTTGGAATTGCTGACGACTTCAAGCGACATTCAGACCCACATTGATGAGCAAATGGCTATCCATTAAAGAATTATGTTAATACCACCTGAAATGTAAGTTTGAATTCTTTTCTAATTTGGAATTGCTGCAACTCAGTGCATAAAGTTGCACTGGAACAAACGTTGGACATTTCTGAAATTCACGACGACGATGCATTGGTTGAAACACTGGGCTTACGGTCACTCGATTTGGCACGGCTTGTGGCAATTTTGGAGCTTAAACTCAGTGTTGACCCTTTTGCGGAACTGGTTTCGATTACAAGCATTCGCACTGTCGGCGATTTATATGGTGCCTATAGCCAGTGCTTCGCAGGCGACAGTGCTGTAGGGGATAATGCCGTAGGGGATAATGCTGTAGGGAATAATGGGGCAAGCGAGACACAACCCACAGATGCGCCCAGAACACCCGTAGAACGAGAAGTCCGTCGGCCTGCACGACAACGGAATTTACGAAGACAGGCGAGGGGCAATGCATCATGATGATGGACTCAGAACTACTTGAACATCCCAACGCAATTGCCATTATCGGCATGGCGGGTCGGTTCCCTGGGGCGCGTACGATTGATGAATTTCGACACAATTTGGAAAACGGCGTCGAATCCATTACCACTCTTTCAGATGAAGCGTTGCTTGCGTCGGGGGTCCCGCAATCGCAACTGAGCGACCCCAATTATGTCAAAGCCGCCGCATTATTAGACGATTACGATCTGTTTGATGCTTCCTTTTTCCAATATTCGCCGCGTGAAGCGGAGATGATGGACCCACAACACCGCGTATTTCTGGAGTGTGCATGGGAAGCCTTGGAAAGTGCAGGATATGGCGGCGCATCTGAGAATCGCTCCGTCGGCGTTTTTGCGGGTGGGGGGTGGTCTCATGTCCAGCTATCTGCTGTCGGATATGCATCTCAACCATCGCTTAATTGGCTTCTCTGGGAGCCGCGAGCATATTAGCAACGACAAAGATTACCTGTGTACACGTGTTTCCTATAAGCTCAACCTGCATGGCCCCAGCCTCTCCGTGCAAACAGCCTGTTCGACCTCGCTGGTGTCTGTCCATCTCGCCTGCCAGAGTTTGCTCAATGGAGAATGTGACATGGCATTGGCTGGTGGCATCACGGTCAGAGTCCCACAGCGTGTGGGCTACATGTTCCAAGAAGGCGAAATCTTTTCCCCGGATGGTCATTGTCGAACCTTTGATGCAGCGGGTCAAGGCACGATTTTTGGCAGCGGTGTGGGGATTGTAGTGTTGAAACCATTAGACTTAGCCATCGAGGATGGTGATGATATTCAAGCGGTCATTCGTGGGTCAGCGATTAACAATGATGGGGCGCAAAAGGTCAGTTTTTGGGCCACTGTTGCCGAGGGTCAAGCCAATGCAATCCAACAGGCAATGGCCGTTGCCGAAGTAGCGCCTGAAACCATCGGCTATGTCGAGGCGCATGGGACAGCGACGCATCTTGGCGACCCCGTTGAGATTATGGCACTGACCAAGGCATTTCAAACAAAGAACAAAAAGTCCTGTGCGATTGGCTCGGTCAAAACCAACATTGGGCATACCGATTCAGCTTCGGGTGTCATCGGCTTAATCAAGGCGGTTCTATCCCTCAAACACAAAACCATCTATCCCAGTCTGCATTTTTCGACCCCCAATCCAAGAATTAAGTTTGAAAACACACCTTTTTATGTCAGCCAAGAGGTGAAGGAATGGGCAGAGCAACCGTTCCCACGACGGGCAGCGGTCAACTCGCTGGGCATCGGTGGGACGAACGCACATGTCATTCTGGAAGAGGCCCCGCCTCTAGCTGCGCCTGCCGATGAGTCTACAGAACGTCCTTGTCACGTCTTGACGCTTTCGGCAAAAACACCAAAGGCATTACAAGCATTGGCGCAACGCTATCATGCGCATTTAAAAGGACACCCCACCCAGCCTTTGGCCGATGTCTGTTACACCGCCAATACTGGACGGATGCATTTCAACCACCGTCTTGCGCTTGTGGCAACCACCAGAGAAGAAGCCTATGAACAACTAGCATCGTTTGGTGAAGCGGCAAGCCCAATGAAGCAGGACTCTGTTAAGAAAAACTCTGTTAAGAAAAACTCTGTCAAGAGAAATCGAGTACCACGCATTGCCTTCCTTTTCACAGGCCAAGGTGCCCAATATGTGAATATGGGGCGCGAACTCTATGAAACAGAGCCAACCTTCCGTAAAACAGTCGATCAGTGTGATGAGATTTTACAGCCTTATCTATCTGAGTCACTCATCGATATCATGTACAGCGATGAAGATCGCATTCATCAGACAGCAATCACCCAGCCCGCGCTTTTTACGATTGAGTACGCCCTCGCCCAATTATGGCAATTTTGGGGGATTAAGCCAGATGTGGTGATGGGTCATAGTGTGGGTGAATATGTGGCCGCCTGTCTTGCAGGTGTATTCTCTCTTGAGGATGGCTTGCGGTTGATTGCAGAACGCGGTCGCCTGATGCAAGCACTGCCTCAAGATGGGGCGATGATGGCTGTGCTGGCGGCTGAATCAGTGGTTACTGCCGCGATTGCGCCTTACGCCGACGAACTCTCCATCGCGGCCATTAACGGTCCAGAGAGTGTCGTCATTTCGGGGAGTCGCCAAGCGATACAAGCGATGGCGCAGACCTTTGAAACGCAGAATATCCGGACCAAGGAACTGGTTGTCTCCCATGCCTTCCATTCCCCATTGATGGACCCCATGCTGGAAAGATTTGCACAGGTCGTGCGCGAGGTGCATCTTGCGCCACCCACGCTTAAGTTGATCTCAAACGTGACTGGTGACCTGGCGACTGGTGACCTGGCGACTGGTGACGTGACCACGCCAGACTATTGGATGCGCCATGTGCGGCAGCCCGTGCGCTTTGTGGATGGGATGCAGACTTTGTATGACGCGGGGCTTGAGGTGTTTGTGGAAATCGGTCCCAAGCCCGTGCTATTGGGCATGGGTCGTCGTTGCCTGCCGGATGGATATGGTGTCTGGCTACCGACGCTACGCCCAGCCCCATCAGCAGATAGGGGGAGAGAAGATAACGGGGGAGACGATAAAGCGCTAGGGGATTGGCAGCAAGTACTCGATACATTGGCAGAACTCTATGTGCGTGGGGCAAAGGTTGACTGGGCAGCTTTGGATCGAGCGCATGTCCGTCGTAAGGTCGCCTTACCAACCTATGCCTGGCAAAGAGAACGCTATTGGATTCAGGGTGTTCACACAAAAACCGAAGAGCAAGATAGTTTAGCAGATCAAAATGAGGGCTTATCTATGGATCATCGACAGAACGGTCACGCCGCAGCATACCTAAAAACGATTGTGCAACAAGTACAGAACGAAGTGGCGAAATCGCTCCAAATCAACCCTACACATCTTGATACCGATATCCCCTTGGTGGAACTGGGGAGTGATTCGCTGCTCTTTATGGAGTTGGCTCGCACCATCAAGGACACCTATGGGGTCGAAGTTGGTATCCGACAGCTTTTTGAAGAACTCAATACGGTTGATGCATTAGCCATGCACATTCACCAATCGTTGCCACCAGAATGGTTTGCGCGCCAAGATAGCACCCAGAACGGTCACGCCGCAAGTCCTCTGCCATCTATCTCATCGCTTTCTACACCGTCATCCTTCGTACCAGTCATTTCTAACGGCGCAAGTAATGGCGCAAGTGCCCACACAACAGCCCACCCACCTGCGGCATCACCTTCTGCACTGCCTTCTACTCTTCCTGCTGCACCACCTATCGACAGGCTCAGTACACCGCATCAGGCTACCACGACTGCCAGTGACGTGGGTGATAGCAGCTTAGAACGGATTATGAGTCAACAGATTCAGGCAATGTCTCAGCTAATGACACAACAGCTAGGGGTTTTGAGCGGTGGTAGCTTCTCCACACCACAACAAGCACCAGCGCAGAACCAACCGTCAGCATATAGCTCACAGAATGGGCATATCGCGCAGAATGGACATTTGAATGGACACAAGGCTGCACCAGTCCCCACAGTTCCATCGACAACCACGTCTTCAGCGGAGAGAGCGGGTCAAAAATCATCGCCCTCTTCTGCCTTTGATGTTGAATCCTTTGCAGAATCCAGCCGAATACTGATACCTCAACAACAGCAGTATTTGGATGCGCTGATTGCACGGTATACGCAACGCACCTTCAATTCACGAGAGCAGACCGAGCGTGATCGGGCGATTTTGTCTGACATCCGGTATCTGATGGGATTGCGTGCGGAAATCAAAGAGATGCGATACCCGATTCTGGCTGAACGCTCTGAGGGGGCTACATTTTGGGATGTCGATGAGCGTGCGTATATCGATTTGTCAATGGGATTTGGCGTCCATCTGCTGGGTCATAATCCGCCATCGGTTATGCAAGCGATACAAGCACAACTCAGCAAAGGCATGCACTTAGGACCGCAGTCAGATGTGGCTGGCGAAGTGGCAGCGTTGGTCTGTGAATTAACAGGAGCGGAGCGTGTGTCCTTCCACAACTCTGGCACAGAGGCGGTGATGACCGCGATCCGTCTCGCCCGCGCCGCCAGCGGACGCACAAAAATCGCGCTCTTTTCAGACTCCTATCATGGTCATTCAGATGCCACACTGGTCACGGAGACAAGGGTCAACGGCGCACTGAAATCCATGCCAATGGCGTCAGGCATCCCGCAATACATTGCTGATGATGTGCTGGTTTTGCCTTATGGGAAGCCTCACGCCCTCGACCTGATTAAAGAACAGGCACATGAGTTGGCCGCTGTCCTAGTTGAGCCGGTGCAAAGTCGCAAGCCTAGTCTACAACCAAAAGAATTCTTACATGAACTCAGAGCCATCACTCGTGAGACAGACATCACATTGATCTTTGATGAAATCATTACGGGCTTCCGCGTCCATCCGGGCGGGGCGCAAGCGTTCTTTGGCATAGAGGCCGACTTAGTGACTTATGGAAAAGTGGTTGGTGGTGGGATGCCCATCGGCCTAGTCGCGGGGAAAGCAGCGTACTTGGATTATATCGACGGTGGGTTTGGGGCATCACAGCCCAAAAATAATCTCAGTTTTGTTGCCGGAACTTTTTGTCGTCATCCATTGGCAATGGCCTCATCACGTGCCATGCTTCAGCACTTAAAAGAAGAAGGACCCGCATTGCAAGAGAGTCTTAACCAGCGGACAGCACAACTGGCGCAAATCCTCAACCTCCGATTCCGTGAGGCGCAGGTGCCGATTGAGATGACCCATTTTGGCTCCTTTTTCCGCTTTGTTTTTTCCAGAAATGTCAGCTATTTCTATCAGCCGCTGGAAATTGAGCTGCTCTATCATCATCTGATCGAGAAGGGCATCTATGTCTGGGAAGGGCGCACCTGTTTTCTCTCGACGGCGCACACAGATGATGACCTTGCTGCCATCGTACGTGCGGTTGAAGAAAGCATTGATGAGATGAAAATGGGCGGGTTTTTATCTAACGCTGCTCAAGGGAAAGTACAACAAACAGTACAACGGACAGTGCTGCAAACAGTGCCGCAAACAGTGCAACAGACAGCGCAACTAGCAGAAATGACCGTGCGTAAAAAAAAAGTCTAGCGTTGCAAGTGCCGCTTTCTTGCGAACAGAAAGAACTCTGGAAACTTAGCTTGCAGGGAGAACCTGACTGGTGCTGTTCTGTGAATATCCTGCTACGTGGACCCTTTCGCCTAGAGAAGATGCAGTGTGCGATACAAAGGCTGGTAGACCGTCATGAGGCACTCCATACCACCATCAGTGGTAGTGATACAGGTACAGTGCCAGTGCAAACTGTCCATTCGACACTCAATGCTGAGGTACAACTCGTTGATCTGACACATTTGGCAGGTCAAGCGCAAGACGCAGCCGTGACCGACTGGCAATTGCAACAGGCAAAGACGCCTTTTGCGCTCTCCGACGGACCTTTGATGCGCACTGCTGTCCTCAAACTGGCCGAGGAATTACACCTCTTGGCGATAGATGTCCATCATATTGTGAGCGACGGCTGGTCAATCAACATCCTGCTGTCGGAACTCACCACGCTCTATCATGCGGCGTGTCAAGCAGTCGAGAACCAACTCGAAATCCCCCATCAATATCGTGAATTTATCGAGTGGCAAGCAAAAACAAGCCAGAGTGATGCAGCGCAAGAAACCTATTGGCAAGAACAATTTCGGGCAGGATTCCCTATAGCGGACTTGCCAACAGACTATCCACGTTCACATGACATTAGCTGTCGAGGTGACAGATATTCTGCCCGCTTTGATGCCCAGTTGACGAGCCAGATCAAACAGTTTGCTCGGTCACATCACGCCTCTTTGTTTATGACACTCTTGTCGGTCTATGGATTGCTGCTACACCGCTTGACAGGTCAGGATGAATTGGTTATTGGGACGCCGACCGCAGGACGTTCTTTTGAGCATAGCAAGGAGATGGTTGGCTATTGCACCCATTTTCTGCCTATTTACAGTTGTTGGACCAAAAACCAGACAATCAATGAGTATCTAATAATGCTTAAAAAGACCATCTTAGATGCTTATGAG
Organism: Chloroflexota bacterium; assembly: GCA_039029935.1. Lineage (GTDB taxonomy): Bacteria > Chloroflexota > Anaerolineae > Caldilineales > Caldilineaceae. The sequence continues at coordinate 3,115 of JBCCFC010000437.1, read as the reverse complement.
CATCAAGACTATCCCTTTGCAAGGCTTCTTTCCAAGCACAATGAACAAAATGAGCAAAATAGACAAAATGAATACCCATTGCTCACAACGATTTTTAATGTGGATCGCTCGATTCCCGCCCCTGAGTTGTATGAGTTGCAAACCGAGTTCTTGCCAGCGTTCGCCAACTTTGCGCTCGTTGATTTCCGTCTGGATGTCATCGAAATCAATGGGGAACTGTGGCTCGATTATGACTACCGCACAGACCTGTTTGCAGAAAGTACGATTGAGCGTTGGCACAACGATTTTCAGTGCTTTCTCAAAGAAATCATGGCGAATCCGGAAGCGAATGTCGCAGACTTATTCACAATTCAAACTTACTCTCATCCAGAATTAGTCTAAGGCAAATCTATATATAAGCAGGTGATTTATATGTTCTTAACCGCTATGCTGCTATCTGGCGGGGCACTGGTTGCTGGTGTCAAGCTATATCTGGACAATAAACGGAAAAAAGAAACACCTTGGATAGTCGATGCAAAAAAAAACGGTGTGCGCAAGAAAAAGAAGACGCTCGTGATGCACCTTTCAAGTTCGTCTGATCCAATGCAGACGCCCCCCCAAACAGCCAAAGAGGATTTGCTGGGATTTTTCCGCACACGTCGTCAACAAATGGTGGAAATGGCTGGTTCTGAGGTCAGCGAGGCCGAAAAAGCGGTCAACCGACAGTTTGCCATTGCATCGGGCAATTTGGCACTTGCTGGCATCAGTCTATTTTATCCGCCTTTGCTGTGGGTGATGGTCGCCATTAGTATTTATTCGACGATTCCATTCTATACGATGGCCTATAAAGCGGTCATTCGAAATCGTCGAATGTCATCGTATGTCCTTGATGCCTTATTATTCACTGGTGAGCTTGTGGGGGGCTTTTTCTATACCCAAGTCATCACGGTTTGGTTTTCGCTGCTCGGCTTAAAACTGCTGGCACTCAGCGAACATACCTGTAAACAAAGTCTCTCTAATTTATTTGACGCCCCTCCTCGTTCTGTCTGGGTGGTAACGGATGACGGCTCTGGGTCAACAGTCGAGGTTGAGATGCCATTTGAAACGTTGCAGCGTGGCGATATTGTGATGGTCAGTGCGGGTCAGACGATTTGTGTGGATGGCGTGATCGCAAGCGGCTTTGCGTCTATTGATCAGCACAAGCTGACCGGAGAATCCCAACCCGTCGAGAAAGGAGTTGGTGCTGAGGTATTGGCGTCCACCATTGTCTTGGCAGGTCGCATTGGGGTTTGCATCGACAAGACTGGAGAGGAAACGGTGGCGATGCAGATTGGCAAGATTCTGGATCAGACGGTGGACTTAAAAGGTTCGCTCCAATCACAAGGCGAAGCCATGGCGGATAAACTGGCCTTACCCGTCTTGGGATTGGGGATATTGTTTTATCCGCTCTTTGGACTTTCCAGTGCCATCGCTGTGTTCACCAACGAATTTGGCTACAAAATGAGGCTGTTTGCCCCCGCCAGCACATTGATCTTTTTGAATATCGCTTCGCATCGGGGCATCTTGATCAAGGATGGTCGCTCATTAGAATTATTACAGCAGGTCGATACGGTTGTTTTTGACAAAACAGGCACGTTGACCTTGGAGCAGCCAACGGTGGGTCAGATTCACACCTATCATGGCTACGATCAAAACGAGATTCTACGCTATGCAGCCGCTGCTGAGGACGGACAAACACACCCGATTGCCAAAGCCATTCTAGCTGCCGCCAAGGAACAAGCGTTGGTGTGGCCTAAAATCGTTGATGCCAAATATGAAATGGGCTTTGGGATACAGGTCAATCTATCCGACCGCGTGATCCGGGTGGGGAGTGACAAGTTCATGGCGATGAACGACATCCATATCCCCAACGAGGTCAAGCAGGTGCAATCCAGGAGTCACGAGGATGGACACTCGCTGGTCCTTGTTGCGTTTGACGACCATGTCGCTGGTGTGATCGAACTTCACGCCACGATTCGTCCCGAAGCCAAAGATATGATTCATACGCTACGTCAACGTGGTATCTCCATGTACATTATCTCTGGCGACCACGAAGCACCCACCAAGAAGCTGGCCGAAACCTTGGGCATTGAGCATTATTTTGCCAATACGCTACCGGAAAACAAAGCCAACCTTGTCGCGACATTACAAGACGAAGGAAGGTGTGTTTGCTTTTTGGGCGACGGCATTAATGATTCGATAGCACTGAAACAGGCCAATGTCTCGGTTTCTCTGCGTGGTGCGACCATGATCGCCACCGATACTGCCCAAGTTATTTTGATGGATGGCACCCTAAACAGGTTAGGGGAAATGTTTGACATCGCCGAGCAGCTTTCAAAAAATATGCGGGTAAACTATTACCTCTCGACCATGCCCTGCATCGTTTGCCTGAGCGGTATCGTCCTGTTCCACTGGGGTGTGATCACAGGCATGACGATTACCCTAAGCGCGCTGTTTGCTGGCATCGTCAACTCTACACGGCCACTACTCACGCAAAAGCGTATTGAAAATACACAGAAGATGATTGAATAAGTCGTGTTAATGCTCGTGTATAGGATAGTATGTATGGGCAGGATGACCACGCTACGTTTTTTGTATGATTCCTCGCTGTATAGCCACAACGGTTGATTTTCTGGAGATTGCTACAGTTTATAGCATGAATTGTCGCGTTTTGTGGCAGACAACCGCACCGCCATCCGCTACACTTGATAATAATCATCCAATGGCGAAGGGTCTGCTCGGCATGATGATGCAGACTGCAGGTAAGGGAAGCAAGGTAGGGGAAGAAATCATGAAGAGACAAACGAACGGGTATCAACTTAAGGCGGGACAGGGCATATTTGATGTGAATATTGACATTTTATCCGTTGAAGTAACAGGATGACAAGTGTTACAATTTCTACCACCTCAGCATAGAATATTTTTAGAATCTTTATGCGATGAAAACGGATAAAATGTCATATTTTCTGAGATTATCATGATTGTACTCTTATCTGGATACTATCCAATTGAGACATCAACAAACTAAATTATTCCTACAATCATCTTAACTGTCCCGTCTTAAGTTGATACCCGTTGAAATTATCATTTTATAAAC
>JBCCFC010000436.1:0-9738 GCA_039029935.1 Chloroflexota bacterium | reverse complement strand
GGTCGTCCATTTTTGAATTATGTTGACTTTGATAAGCAACGACAATCTGATGCAAAGATTATCGCAGAGTCCAATCGCCTTTCCGAAGAAAAGGACGATCAAATCAGTCTATTACAGGAACAAATTCGTCTATTACAGGCCCAACTTCAAGAGCAAAGCAAGTCGTGATTTCGCTTGGTACATCATCGTGGACGTTTAATGAATGGAAAGAGGTCTTTTATCCCATGACCTTAGCCAAAGAACATTATCTTGCCTACTATGCGACCATATTTAACACGGTCGAAGTCAACACCAGCTTTTATGCCCTGCCCAAGCCCGCCACGTTGATTAAGTGGCTTGATCAAGTGCCACCCCACTTCACCTTTGCGCTCAAAGTACCAAGAGAAATTACACACGAAAAGCGGCTACACAACTGTGAACAGGAGACCCTGGCCTATTTGGATGCAGTGCGTTCTTTGGGTGATGCAGCGGGGCCGGGATTATTGCAGTTTCCACCCAATTTTACACGGACACGCTATGGTCACGCCCTGGCGCGTTACTTGGATTGGCTGGCAACAGAGGCACAGGACTTGCGCATGGCCGTCGAAGTGCGTTCGGCGGATTTAATGACACCCGCTTTTGCCAAGTTTGTCGCAGAGCGGGGCATGGCGTTGGTGTTGGTGGATCGTGTCAACACACCGGACCTAAGTGATGTCTGGTATAAGCTCTGCCAGGAAGAAAGCGATTCACCCACATTTACATTTATTCGCTGGATTGGGGACGATAAAAACACACCACCCAAAGGTGATCCGACAAAGAATCGTGAAATCATCAAACCACAGGATGCAATGCTACAGGCGTGGGCAAACCGCATTGCCACCTTTGCAGCAGTCAACCCAAATCACACTATCTATGGCTATATGCATAATCCCTATGAAGGTCACTCGCCTGCCAGCCTCCATCGCTTGTTCGCCTATTTGGAAGACTATAGCAACATTCCACCGTGGCCGCCAGAGGGCTGGCAACCTGCTTTTGAGCAAGTGAGCGAGGATGCTGATACGTCTGGAGAGGTGCCAGCCTCGCCCCAACTTTCGTTGTTTGGGTAATCATCTGCTTGATCTGCCATTGCCCAATCCACAAAACCAACAATTCACAAATGACCTACGACGTGATATACTGCCATCATGGATAGAACAACACCAGTTGCACACAAAAAAAATATTGATCTGTACATACGCACCTATTATTCGCTGTTGCGTAGTAGTGAACCCATCCGTGTCCGCAGTCTTGAAGAGACGCATATCAACATGGATGCCAGTCTTCATCTCAACGCCAAGGAAGATACGCTGGATACCTCGGCCTTTGTCTATGCCGCCTTGCGGTTGCCACAAACTCTGCCTGACACATCGCTGATTGTGATGGGGCAGATGGATGGCGTCTTTGAGCGTGCGGGCCATCGGCTGTCGGAATGGGAGCCTGTGCGTGCAAGAGCAAGACGGCGTAAATTTTATTTTGATAAAAAAAGCGGAACATTGGCGGCGTACATCGCCAGTGTGAGCGATATTGATGACCTGATCCCTTGTCTCACCGCGTTCCAAATCGAGTGGAATAAGCTGCACCAACGATTGGTTTCTGGAGGATTGCATCAATGGTTACAAAATACCACAACACAACTTGATACACTAGATGAAACGGCTGTCAATGCGCTGCTCGAGACGGTGCGTCAAGTGTTGGGGTTGACCGAAGATGATATGGACCGCTTTCACCAAATTTGGCCGGGTAAACAACTCTTCCAGTACCTGCAACTCGCATCCAAAAAAAGGCTTGACCTCAGTTTGACGACGTTGGGCAGTGGGTTGAGCGATTATCGGCGCAGTGTACAGGCATGGTGGCGGGGTATTGAGCAACAAAATGAACATCATTGCCAGGGTAAAAATCAACGTGTCGAAAGCTCAGAAAAATCTTCTGGAGAAAAACTGTACCCTGCATCGCTACCTTTACTGGCGGAAAGACCCGTCTATTTTGTTAGTAGCAATATCCACAGTTTAGCGAACCTGACAACAGGAATGGCGTGGCAGATGCAGGATGAGTTGACGCGCTATATTGTGGGTAATAATCCCGAAGGGCTTCGTTATGAATATGAGACATTGATGCAAAATGAGGGCAAGGATGTCGGGGGACTTGCCAATTTACTCTATTATATAGCTCGCTTTTATCTGCAACAGCATCCAGAGCCACAAAAAATTCGGCAGGCATGGCTGGATGCCGAGCAAAAAAGTGGTATTACACGCATTCAAGACCCCTCTTGTTTGGATGTAGAGGCACAAATATTTGAGATTAACCAGATCGACCCAACACGACTGGACCCGCGAATGCGACAATTTAGCAAAAAAGAAATTAGCGCATTGCGTCAAAGCGATGCGCTAATTTTCAATATCGACTACCCATTGGGGATGGCAGCGTATCATATTTTCAGCCAATTTAGCACAGCCGTTGGCCGCATTCTTGGCGTCTATGTCATTGGTAAGGCAGCAAGTTTGAGCGGTCGTGTCGGTGATGTCATGATCCCAAACGTTGTCTATGATGAACACTCCTATAATTCGTATCTGTTTCGCAATTGCTTTACAGCAGGAGATGTTGCCCCTTATCTACGGTATGGCAGTGTTTTTGACAATCAAAAGGCGGTAACGGTGCGCGGCACCTTTCTGCAAAACAGCGAATTTATGCACGTCTTTTATGAAGAAGGGTATACCGACATTGAGATGGAGGCAGGACCGTATTTAAGTGGCATTTATGAGGACATCTATCCCCGACGCTACCCTACAAACGAAATTGTCAATTTGTTTATCAACGCACCCTATGACATTGGCTTCATTCATTATGCAAGTGACACACCGATTAGCAAACGCACCAATTTGTTAAGTAAAAGCATGAGCTATTTTGGAGTCGATGGAACCTATGCCACCATGATTGCTGTTTATCGGCGCATTTTGCAACAGGAGATTGCTCGATATCATGACAAATAAATCTCACAGACGGTTTCTTTGGCAATTTGACCAAGAATTTAAAAAGAATGCCCCACAGCCCGAGCGTCTTGCACTGTATATTGCAGGGATGGAACACCCAGAAATAGACATCAATGCCTATATGACTCAGATTGATGAAATCGCAGCATATATCGACGATGCGTTGTCAGACTCGGCGCGTGGTTTGACACGTGCAGAACAGTTTCTATACATCTTTAACCATGAGCTAGGCTTTACGGGCAACAAAAAGCAATATTTCTCAGCAGACAACAGCTTTCTGAACAAGGTGTTGGAGCAGCGCACTGGTTTGCCAATTATGTTGAGCTTAGTCTGTATTGCGATTGGCAGACGCATCCGCATTGATATTGAAGGCATGGGGTTCCCTGCTCATTTTATGGTACGCTATCAAGATGAGGAAGGTAGCTGGATTCTGGACCCCTTTAATGGTGTGGTAATGTCCCATCGAGAGGTGGAAACCTATATTGAGAGCTTGCTACAGAAGCCAATTCGACTACATCGCAATTATTTCAAGCCCATACAGCCCAATATTCTGGCCCAAAGGATTCTCAACAACCTACGCATGGTCTATCTCAACGATAAGGACTATCTTAAAGCAGTTGATGTGCTGGACTATTTGTTGCTGATCGAACCAACCTACCCACCCTTTTGGCAAGAGCGTGGACTGCTCAACTCTCATAGCGATGAGTGGGAGGCGGCTTACCGTGATATTCGCCGCTATTTTTTCCTGACAGGTCAGCTTGGTGTGGCCCTAGATTGGTATATTCCTGATAAGCGGTTGAGCAATGAGACGCGACAGATGTTAAATATTTTTGAACAAATTGAGCAAATGCGCTTGATGATTAATTAAAAAATAAGACAGGCAGGATGCCTGTGTTATTTTCAGAGCAGACAGGAAAATCAATGCAAACTGGACCTTATCGGCCACCCAAAGACGGCATGCCATTGTGGGTGGCTTTTTGGCGTATGGCACATGCCGTTCGCCCTCTTTTGACAGCAAGGCTTGAGTATGAAGGGATAGAGCACATGCCACTCACGGGTGGTGCGGTTCTAGCAAGCAATCACAATATGGGGCCTGATTACTTCTCATTGGCACTCACCAGCCCGCGCCAGCATTTTTATATGGCGAAAGAAGAGGCATTTAACTTTCACCCAATTGTCACGTACTCGTTGCACAATACAGGCGTCTTTCCCGTCAAACGGGGCATAGGCGACATTGGTGCGCTCCAAGGAGCGATTGACAAGGTGAAAGAAGGCCATGTCGTCGGCATGTATCCAGAAGGCACGCGGAGTCGGGATGGGCAGTTACAAAAGGGCAAATCGGGTACGGTACGTATCGCAATGGCCGCCCAAGCACCAATTATTCCCGCTGCAACGATTAATTCACAGTACATTCTTAAGCTGACAAAGCGACCAGTGGTGACTGTGCGGTATGGTGAGCCGTTGTGGTTTGAGGGCGATCCCAACGACCGTGAGTTAGTTCGACAGTATACACATGAGATGATGGTGACGATTGCGCGGTTGCTGCCACCGGAATTGCGTGGTGTGTATCGAGATAAGGTGTGAGTCGGTGGGGTGGTAGCTGGTTTTGTCTATACATCTGCAATATTATTTTTCATTTTCGTTTCTGAACAGGTAGGGTGCGCACACGGACGGCCTCTTCATTTACGCTAATAAGCGCACCTTGGGTAAGTTGTTCTTCATAACGAGCAATCACAATTCCCAGAACATAGTTCACGTTAGCCACCCGCATATCTTGTAGGCGAAAGGTTATGACACTAGGCAGATTTTCCCCACTCAGTGCCATAATACGGCCAAAGTCTAGGTCATGGGTCAATACAACTCGATCTTCCCTTCGTGCCTTAAGAATAATATCTTCATCTTTCATCCGTTGTAGCCCTTGTTCTCGGAGGTGGACGGCATCGTGACCCTGATCGCGTAAATAGATAGCCGTGCTACGGCCTATGCCCATATCAAGTAAAAATTTCACGCGGCGACTCGATCCAGTTTGTAAATCGAGTCCTCAGTTGTCCAAGCTGCATATCGAAGAGCTGACCAGATATCATCTGTTTCTAAATCAGGGTATTCCGCCAGTATCTCATCATTCATCATCCCGTTTGCGACAAGGTTGATAATCAAAGAAACTGGAATACGCATTCCACGAATACAGGCTTTTCCCCCTAAAATATTGGGATCAAATGTAATTCTGTCGAACCATAGCATAGTATATCGTCCCTATTTTACCAATCTATCTCACGAAAATGTACAACTCTTATTATACACCTAATAATAGATGAGCTAAGTAGTTTATATCAGCATATTCCAGTCATGTCAACATGTACGTTATTTAGGCTCGCTCCTTAGTTCTTTGAATTAGCCCACAATACTATGATGAGTACTTTTTACAGAACTGGATAGTCCATAAATAATTGAGTATGGCAACTTAATAATTCCAGAGCCTGTCTTGACTGAGGCAATCCCTTTGCGAAGACTCTGCTTCCATAAAATTTCATAAACGGATATACCTATTGTCCATTTCTACTTTTTGGGTTTCTATAACAACTTCACTGTCTTCAACTAATTTCTCATCAAGCAATGAAGGTGGTTCAATTTTTGTTTTTTTTGTGTAGTGTGTTTTTTGGATATTACTTGAACAACTATATATACAGCTACAATTATAGATAAAATCAAAACGAGTTCTAATGGGCCAGGTACGCCAGGCATAATATATTCAACCTTGTTACAATGTCACAGTCAAAAACAAAATATTGTCTTTTGAAAAATCTTATATGATTTTAATTCGCTGGTTGTCTTGCCAACTTAGTCTACTTTACAGAATAAATTGGCAAGACCGTAGCCAAATACCTACGCACTACCACCTAAAACGCAGCCATCACCTTGTCCAACGCCTCTCGACTTGGCCGTAGACGCTCATCTGGCAACGTTGCCAGTGGTTCATCGACCAGATTGAGTAATTCAGTCATGCTGGGCTTGTCTGGCTCGATGTAGAAGAGACCCGTCAACAGTTTTTGCTCACGGCGACATTCTTCTAGGAGCTTGTAAGCCATCATGCGGTCCGTTGGATCATACTCTGAATCTAATTTCTTCAACTTGATCCAAGAGCCATCATGCAACTGCACATCTTTCTCGTCATCATATTCGTCAATTTCAATCTCGTCAAAATGTGGAATAAAGTTTAATTCATGCAGTGGAATCTCATTGGCCTTGCCCCAAGGATAGCTCTTGGTGGATGTCTCGTGGTTGTTGAAGGTGACACAGGGGCTGATGATATCCAGCACAGCAATCCCATTATGGCTGATTGCAGCCTTCAGCAATGCCTCGACTTGTTTGGTGTCGCCAGCAAAACTGCGAGCGATGAAAGTTGCGTTGGCAGAGAGTGCCTCAATACAGATATCCAGCGGTGGCATGTCGTTGATGCCAGCATATTTAAGCTGCTGCCCCATGTCTGCCGTTGCACTAAACTGCCCCTTGGTCAACCCATAGACACCGTTGTTCTCAACAATATAGACCATTGGCACGTTGCGGCGCATGGCATGTTTGAACTGCCCAATACCAATGGAGGCGCTGTCGCCGTCGCCGCTGACGCTGATGACATTCAACGTGCGGTTGGCAACCAATGCGCCTGTCCCCACAGAAGGCATACGACCATGCACACTGTTGAAGCCATGACTATGCCCCAAAAAGTAGGTTGGTGTCTTGCTGCTACAGCCAATGCCGCTGATCTTGATGGTTTGCGTTTGGTCCAGCCCAACATCCCAAGCGGCGTTGACAATCCGTGCGCTGATACTGTCATGCCCACAACCTTTACACAACGTTGAGGGAGACCCTTTATAGAAGTTTTTATCCAGACCGAGTGTATTTACTTTAGAAGCTCTTGTCGGTCGTTTTTTCGCAGGTCGTTCTTTCGTTATCGTAGCCATTTGTTCATTCTCCCCTAGATTCATCTGATAGAAGAAAGATATATCACCCCTGATAGGTAAAACCTTCTCTAGTAGAGGCTTGATATATCAAGCCTCTACTAGATTTGATTCAAAATCGTTTCAGTAATCCAACGAGCAGAAAGCGGCATGCCATTACATCGACAGGCGGAAATCAATTTGGTGGCCTTATCTGGCTCCTCTGACTGCAAAATCATGTGTAATTGTCCATCGTGATTGTTTTCAACAACAAATACTTTGTCATAGTGGGCAATAAAATCACGCACAGTCTGGTTGATTGGCAGGGCTTTAAGCCGCAGATAGCTGACAGGTGTGTCCTCAGCCTGTAAACGGTCTAATGCCTCGACAATCGCTGGGTCGTTACTACCTACGCTAATAATGCCGACGGTCGCATCTGGTGCTTCTGTCAATACAGGTGCTGGAACCAGTGTACGGGCCGTGTCAAATTTACGAACCAAGCGCGCCAAGTTTGCTTCCCAATCTTCCGAGCGTTCGCTATAGACGGCATACTCATTGTGGCCTGTACCCCGTGTAAAGTAAGACGCCAACGGGTGCGTGTTGCCGGGAATTGTGCGATAGGGAATGGCATCACCGTCCTCATCCAGATAACGTCCCCAACGGCCAGCGCGCTCCTTCAAATCCTCGGCACTCAGAACTTTACCTCGGTCCATCGGCTGTTCGGGGTAGTCAAATGGATCAGAAATCCACATGTTCATCCCCAAGTCAAGATCGCTTAGAACAAGGACCAGTGTTTGCAGCCGTTCGGCCAAATCAAAGGCGATGCCTGCAAATTCAAAGCATTCCTTGGGTGTGGATGGGAAGAGGAGTACATGACGTGTGTCCCCATGACTGAGATAGTATGCGCTGTGGATGTCTCCCTGCGATGTCCGCGTGGGAAGCCCGGTGCTGGGTCCCATACGTTGGATGTCCCAAATGACCGATGGAATTTCGGCAAAGTAGGCCAAGCCCGCAAATTCCGACATCAAGCTGATGCCAGGACCGCTGGTTGATGTCATGGCACGTGCCCCTGCCCAGCCAGCACCAACAACCATACCAATAGCCGCCAATTCATCTTCGGCTTGAATCACCGCATAGGTGGCCTTGCCTGTCTCTGGATCGTTACGCAGCGATGCATAGGTGTTGATGGCATCAGCAACGCTCGATGAGGGTGTAATTGGATACCATGAAACCAACTGCACACCGTTAAACAATGCGCCTAAGCCCGCGGCAGTATTGCCATCGACCAATAGCTTGCCTTCATTAAAGCCACTCATCGCCTCGACACGATAGGGCTGCGGTGTGGTGATGTTTTCAACGGCCCACTCATAGGCGGCTTTTGCCATACTCAAGTTGAGTTCAATCGGCTTTCGTTTCCCCTTGAAGTTCCAATCCAGTGCCTTTTCAATTTCGTCCAAACCGATGTTGAGTAAATAGGCAATGACCCCGACGTAGACAAAGTTTGCAACATAGCTACGTAGTGAAGCAGGTAATTTTGCAGCCTTGGTTAGCTGTGCAACGGGCATCGGATAGTAGGTGACATCTTTGCGGTTGTTGGCGACGGGCAATTTGTCATCATACAAAATGATGCCACCTGGGGCCGCCTGTGCCATATCATCAGCCACCGTTGCGCCGTTCATACAGATGGTCACTTCAATGCCATCACGTCGTGCCAGATAGCCATCCTTACTGAGGCGAATCTGATACCATGTGGGCAATCCTTGAATATTGCTGGGGAAGAGATTTTTGCCAGTAATCGGGATACCCATCTGAAACAACGAACGAATTAAAACGTTGTTGCTGGTCTGGCTACCCGATCCGTTTTCTGTTGAGACATTGCTGTTAAAATCATTAATAATTAAATCATCAGCCACAACCGCATTTTCAACCGGTAAATCCCTTTCTAAGACTACCGTGTCCATTATAGTGCCTCCAAAGAGTTGATTATGTTCAATTTTTTATTAGTACTTTTATTTAATCGGAACGCGCGTTTCGACCGAAATACCCAAACCGCTTAATAGCTGCATATGCTCAATCAACAGTTCTTTGCCAAGTGCGGTATCCCCCGAACAAATCGCATTAACAATTTGTTCATGATATCGCCACACGTTGCAAAGATAGTTATAATCGGCATACGTATGCAACTCAACGGCTTCATAGGCATCCCAAAATGCTTCGAGCAGCCCGGTCACAAACATATTTTTGAGCCGCCGAAAAATCGTTAAGTGGAGTTCTCGGTGCTCCTGATATGGAATTTGTACACGTTGTTGGTTTAGCTTGGCCTTGGCTGCCTGAATCAAGTCCCGTAGATGCTGTTTATCAGACTCTTCAAGCAGTTCAACTGCTTCGTCCCAGTAGGCTGTTTCCAAATGAACGCGTAGACTGCTAAAGGCGTCAAAATTGCGTTTATCAATTGCCAACGCAGCCATCAAACTCAAACGAACCGGGGGCAAGAAGTCATAATCTGTCCGTATAATGCCTCGTCTGGGGCTTGCATCAATCAACCCCAGCGTTCTGGCAATCTCTAGTTGTTCACGTAATTTACCGACACTGATGCCCAATTCCTGACTCAATTGATTGAGTGGTGGCAGACGGTCGCCCGATTTGATCTCTGGGCTAAGTAAATAGTGTAAAAACTCAGAGTCGAGTTTTTTTTAAATAAATAAATTTTTTTAAATTTTTTGGCACAGCAAAATACATGAGCCCAAAAAAAAACCCAAAATTTTATATTTTTGAAATTTTTGAAAATAAAAAAAATT
>JBCCFC010000435.1:0-9765 GCA_039029935.1 Chloroflexota bacterium | reverse complement strand
GCTGATTTTATACTTTCCTAAAGGATTTACTTTTTGGCGCTTATGCCTGAATTGTTGATTGAATAAAATTTGTGGATATATTTATCCTTGGAGGATTATACTATAAATTGCCGATTATAACCAAGCAATTTGACGTATCTTAGACGCCATTTCCAATGAAAACATAAAACTATATCGCTTTTTTTCCGCATCGTAGCAAGATGGTCCGAAGCTCATGAAGACTAAAATAGACTTAATCGTTTTTATAAAAATCCATGTCAAATCTGTCAAATATGTCATCACATATTTCCAATTTTTTATTCGAGGCAAACCTGTTTTGACATTAAAATATACAAAAACAGTCATTTTTGGCTATTGTGAGTTATTCGTGATAGCCTCGTGATAATTGTGTGTGACTATCTTCACCTATTGGTGCAATTTTCGTATGCAACTTGTGCGATTACCGTGCCGCTCCTATGCTACTATTATACGAATATATAGAATCGTTTTATATAGGTATATAAACCGATTCAACCATGTTTGCTAAGTTTATTATGTAGAACTTTTATAATGATTATACAAAATTCCACATAGTGATTTATTGAGCAAACCCTATTTATGGATAAAAGAGGGGCATATAAGGAGATTCATTTATGCATAGATTGTTTAGCACTCAATCCACGTCTACAAACAATCAGCAAGTAGACAAACAAACGGTGGCACGCTATCGTCAACTTTACACACCGTACCGTACAATAAAGTTGCTGATTGTATTCCTGCTCATGGCAGCATTGTTCATGCCACAGATGAATGGCTCGCCAACGGTGGAGGCAACACCATTGATCAACCATTTTGAGCCAACAGCATTGTCCACAGACAGCGGCAGTTCCTATATGAACGCGTTGGCAACAGGAATGGATCACACATGCGCTGTCACAGCGAGTGGGGGCATTCAATGTTGGGGCGATGCCACCGATGGTGCGTTGGGCAATGGCAGCACATCTGGCAACCAAACCACACCAGTCGATGTCACAAATTTGTCATCAGGTGCGCAGATGGTTAAAGCAGGAGATTCCTTTACCTGTGCATTGACAGATTTGGGTGGTGTTCAATGTTGGGGAAGAAATGATCGGGGTCAATTGGGTAACGGGTCAACAACCAATCAAGCAACGCCTGTTGATGTCAGCAGCTTAACATCAGGTGTCATTGGGCTGGCCTTGGGTCAAGATCATGCATGTGCCTTGACCTCTGGTGGTGCAGTTAAATGCTGGGGGGATAATCAGGAAGGTCAATTGGGCAACGACACAACCTCAACATCGCCAAACACCAGCGTCCAAAATGTATTTGGGCTTTCTTCTGGTGTAACCATGATTGCAGCGGGCAGTAATCATACCTGCGCGTTGATGGATGATGACAGTGTAGAATGTTGGGGAGACAATGAACACGGTCAGTTGGGTGATGGAACCGTTGCAACAGAGATTGTGCCTGAATCAGTTATTGGGTTGGGTGCAGGTTCTGGCGTCACAGCTCTTTCAGCAGGCGGAAGTCATACCTGTGCGTTGTTAAACACGGGCGGGGTGAAATGTTGGGGTTCAAATTCGCATGGGCAGCTTGGTGACGGTTCAACCGCACCACAAAATACACCGATAGATGTACCAACCCTAACATCGGGTGTTAAAAACATTACAACAGGTGCAAGTCATACCTGTGCTTTACTAACTGATGGCACTGTCAAATGTTGGGGAAGCAATACAGATGGACAACTTGGTAATGGGGATACTGTCAACCAATCAACGCCTGTGGATGTGATAGGGCTGGCAGATGATGTCAATGGCATTGCCGCTTCCCATGTTGGCAATCAGACCTGCGCATTACTAGACACAGGTGGGATCCAATGTTGGGGCAATAATGACAATGGTCAACTTGGGAATGGCAGTACAACAGATACATCTACACCCGCAACGATTAGCGGGTTTACAGGTGTCGTCACACCCGTGCGGATTGCAATTCCAGATGGGATCCAAGGAGTCAGTGGACAGGAAGTCATTGTTCCTATCAAAGCTACACTAAATGGTACAGAGGCAGGGTCAACAGCGTTTACAATGCTGTTTGATACGGCTTGTCTGACATTAAATAGTGCTGATAACAATGGCGACAACATTCCAGATACTATTGTACTCAACCAAGCTACCGACCATGAGTTAGAGGTCAATATAGATAACATCAACACGGGCAGTGTACGTATGGTTGTGTCGCCACTTTCAGGCGGTGTTGCCCAGCCTTTTGTGTTGGACTCACTCATTACGATTACGTTTGACATTGCCTGTAATGCACCATCAACCGATATCACACTAAATAACAATGATTCCTTTGGTGATTTGGATGGTCAGAGTCTACCGGGTATTGCGCAAGGCAACACAGTCTGGCTGGGGCAGAAACCCAATGCAGTGGATGATGCTGGCACAACCGATGAAGATACAGCATTCACACTCAATCTTGTGACCAATGATAGTGATGCAGACAACGATTTGCTAGGCATCCAGGGCGTCTTCACCGACGATCTGTCAGCCTTAGTCACAATTATTCCAACAGGCAGCATCACCTATGATCCCAATGGTGAATTCGAGTCTTTGGCGCAAGGACAGAGCGCAACCGAGATTTTTAGCTATACCATTTTCGACCAGAGAGGGCTGACGGATACAGCATTGGTCGAAATCACTATTAATGGTGTCAACGACGCACCGATTGCAATCAGCGACACGGTTTTCATCACAGAAAATCAGACCATAGTCATCAATCCGTTGGACAACGATATAGATGTAGATGGTGATGATCTTTCGGTGATCACCCTAACGACACCGATTTCAGGCACAATTGTCCAGTCTGGGACGACACAACTGGTCTATAATCCAGGAACCGATTTTGAGTTCTTGGGCGCAGGCATATCCATTACCATTTCTGTTGGTTATACAGCCAGCGATGAACATGGGTTGACAAGTCAAGAAAATATTATCATCACGGTGAATGGTGCAGGGGATACGCCATCAACCAGAAGCCTAAGTGACACGGTACGCACAGCACCTGGTGTCCCGGTTCTGATTGATGCAACACAAGACGATGTAGACCCTGATTCGGGTGATACACTGACCATTATATCCATTACACAACCAGACGTAGGTATAGCAAGCATTCGCAATGACATCAATCAGATTGTCTATACACCCACTGCAACTTTCTTTGGCATCCAGACGTTTGACTATGTCATTGCGGATAGTACAAATTTGACAGCAACAGGTCAAGTCACAGTCGCTGTAGGGATTGCAGGTGACTGTAACCAAGATGGCGTTGTGGATGCGGGTGACTTGACCGCCTGTGTGGTCGAAGTCTTTGATAACGATACTGACTTTTGGTTACGTGTCCCACAAGGCTCATTCTTGGGCAATCCTGTGGGCTGTGACGCCAATGCGGACAATCTTGTCGGTGCAGGTGACCTCTCCTGTAAAGTACTCAAAGTGCTTGAAGGGGAAAGCACAGCCTGTGCCACCACTGTACTGGCAGCATCCACAACATCGCAGCCTGCGGGTCTTGTCATGGGATCGCCCACAGTGCGAGCAACCAGTAATGGTCTGGTTGAGGTCGATATCCGGCTCAATAGTCATGGACATGCGATTAATTCAGCCATTCTGGAAGTGGCGGTTGACAATGATGTACTCACCTTCCAAAAAGCAACAGGTACACAGGGTGAATACGGTCAATTACAACCTTATGTCAATGGGGATAACATTGGTCTTGCTGTTTATGAAATGAATCTCGATGGAATGGCAGATGGGGCTATCGCCACCTTGACGTTTGAAACCGTCAATGATAACGTAAGCCATGCAGCAATTAGGAAGGCAGTCCAGTTAACCAGCAAAACTTCTCTGGGCAGTGTCGCTGGTCAGAGAGTACCTTATGATCAAATGATGGAAATTTTCTTGCCATTGATCGACTAAGCGGCAAGATAGACAAGCTCTGATTAAGGTTAGTCATTGATGTAAACGCTGTATGACTTTCACTTTATTGTAAACTGTTATTGAATGTAAAGCCAAGTGGTACATCATTATCCAGTGTATCACTTGGCTTATTTTTTTCAAACAACCAGAATACCTCATTCAATTACGGAATGGGAAAAGTACACTGTGTGGTCCACATAACTGGTAAATTTTGTGCAAACCACTCTATTGTGTAGACATTTGCCAGTCATGTTACACGAGTTCGTTCTTATTCCTACACCAACAAACATCGTAGATTTACAATGATTCAAAAACACATAACCCAAATTTATCTACCAAGAATTCAATACCTATTCTTCATAGGATGTATACTCATTGGTTTGGCGATGCTTGATACATCTTATTTCCGGATATCGCAGAATAATGTCATGGCAAATCGGCAACTATCGCCCGTCAACACATCCGAGCCAGAGAACCTTACCCCAATATTGATTATGCCTCAAAATTTAAGCATAAAAGATAAGCCGGGCGAAATCGATATCATTCATGTTCCCATGACCTATATGGGATATGGTTACGAGATTAACTCAACTCTTTTTGCACTTAAGTTTGATGAAACGATTTTAACCTATGATGTTGATAGTCGTGTTACATTCACACTGCCAGAAAATTTTCGCGGTCTAGCATCTATTTCATCTTTTGATTCAAGTCAATTAAATTTTATTATCAAATCAAATTCAGATGTACTCATAGATGATGTAATCGCAAGTATCCCATTTCAAGTACACTGTCCTGCTGGTTCAGGGCAATTTATTGAAACCAACATCGACTTTTCAGATGAGGCATTTATTACTTTTGGTACACTAGACGGTCAAGGAATTAACAGGCTTACCAATCCACCCAGTCGTGGGATTACTGGAACAATTACGATAGAATGTCAACTTCCTCCTTTTTCCGGCATAGATCAAGATATCCTAGCAGATGAAATCGAGTGTCCACCAGAGGACCCCAACCGTGACACCGACAACGACGGCAAACGTGATTGCGAAGATATTGACAGTGACGGCGATGGCATCCCAGACACAACAGAGAATGACACCAAAACGCAAACAGGTGAGTTAATTGACACGGATGGGGATGGCTTGCCCGACTATCGTGACACGGATAGCGATAATGACACGATTCCTGACGCGCTAGAAGGCCATGATTTAAATGCTGATGGTCTAAAGGATTCAGCCCCTTATGAGCAAGATAGCGACAATGATGGTTTGGATGATGCCTATGATACCTATGACAAACGGCAAGATGACCCAACACTGCATATCAAAACGGAAAATGATCGTGGCTCAAGTGCGTCGATACAGGATTTTGATGGGGATACGCTGCCAGATTGGCGGGATGATGATGATGATGATGATGGCTTAATGAGTGCCATTGAATGGGAATATAGTAGATATCAGCCTG
This sequence comes from Chloroflexota bacterium, assembly GCA_039029935.1. Taxonomy (GTDB): domain Bacteria; phylum Chloroflexota; class Anaerolineae; order Caldilineales; family Caldilineaceae. The sequence continues at coordinate 4,330 of JBCCFC010000435.1, read as the reverse complement.
TTGATCTCGATTTAGATGCGCATCCGGCTTGGCTGGATGTGGATAGTGACGGCGATGCCATACCAGATTTTGAAGAGGCGAGCATGGGGTCTACGATACCGACTGACTCTGATGAGGATACAATTCCGGATTTTTTGGAACACAATATCCGTGATACAGATGGGCGAGGCTGGGCGGATGTCTATGACCGAGATTCAGATAATGATGGGATTCTGGACAGTGTAGAATGGCTATATGATGCAGATGGTGATCGGATTCCTGCGGCCTATGACACTGATTCTGATAATGATCTCATTCCTGATAATTTAGACACAGGTTCGGGGGATACGGGTGATAAAGATGGCGATATGCTACCTGATTTATTGGAGGGAACAGAGGACTTGGATAACGATGGGATCCCTAATGATGAAGACTTGGATGCTGATGGGGATGGCATTGATGATATTGATGAGGGCTGTCATGAAACCGATGAAGGGTATATTGATTATATGCTGATTGGTCCCGATATCAACAAAGATGGCAAAATTTTGCCTAGTGAGTTGGATATCGATGGGGATGGTGTACCCAATCTTGTTGAACGCTGCCAGGATGTGGATGGCGATGGATACATCAATTCATTAGACATTGATGCCGATAATGATGGGATACTAGATGCAGTGGAAGGACAAGAAGATGTTGACAACGACTATATCATCAATGCGCAAGACACAGATGCTGACAACGATGGCATTCCTGATTACTTAGAATGGATCAATGATCAAGATAGAGGTGGAATCCCAAATCACCTCGATGAAACGTTTGCGGATAGCGATGGGGATGGTATTCCAGATTTTATTGAGGGGGAGGAAGATAGCGATGGTGACGGATTGGCAAATTTTGAAGACGATGATACGGACAGCGATGCAATCAGCGATCAAATAGAGGGGTTTGGTGATGTAGATGGGGATGGAATTTTAAATTTCCAAGACGCTGATTCAGATAATGATGGGATTTCGGACCTTCTAGAAGGCAAAAGTGATGCAGATAAAGACGGCATTATCAATGCACAAGATACCGATTCAGATAATGATGGCATTCCAGATTGGTATGAAGGCCCAACAGAGTATACAACATCAAATGCAGCGAGATCATTAAATGATTTTGATCGACATTATGTCGAAAATCGGCTAAGAAGGTTTGAGGATGCAGATGGGGATGGCATTATCAATTTATTCGATCCAGATTCCGATAACGATGGTCTTTCTGACGCGGATGAAGATGTAGGAATTTTAGACCCAGATGGGAATGATGTTCTTACCTCTCAAGAAGCCTATACACAATCACTTCCATCTGGTGACAACCAAAACTATCGCCGAGTTGAGACAGAGCATGAGGCCAATGTACGTTTTCAACTATCCATTGATGATCTGGTCATGAGTTCAACGGGCGAAGCACAGTTTAGTTTATCTGTCGAGAATACCAGTCATACGCCGTTGGAAGATACGGTTGTTGAAGTCATCATTCCATCACAAACTCGTTTTGTGCAAGCAATTAGCGGCTGGCAGGCCAATGTTCAGGCTCTCGTTGAAAGAGGCTTCAATACCCCTGAAGAATTGCAATTGAGGGATGGTCATTGGGAGTTAAAAAATGGGCAAGGTCCATGTCCAGAATATAAGCAACTACCACATAGATGTCTTTTTGAGGTAGGCACATTAGATGTTGATGAGGTAGGCGATCTATATTTCACCTTAGATGTAGGTAGCAGCATGGCGCGAAACAGTAATGATTTGATTATTCTACAAGCCATTTTAAAAGGCGTTCGACCCCAAGAACAGGTTGATATCGAAATTATCAAAGCAACGGTTGCCAATGTAGTGGGTCCCACAGCATTGCCAGACATGCCAGAGCCAGATATGACAGAGCCGCCAGCTTCTGTAGAAACGACCACACCCCCCACAACAGAAACCGAAGGAACAAATGCAATTCCATATGAGACAACTATCAACTCGTCAGAATGGATTGAAAGCATCTTTCTCCCCATCATCAAGCATTAAAGTCAGAGAGGAGGGGCAAGTGCCCTCCTTTGTTGTCACGGCAGATATGCGAGCAACTTTTCTTCAGGTAATCCACACGGGTAAACATCTTGCGTAACCGCAAAGCAATGTCTGCACATCAAAATGCCAATCCAAATTATTTATCACACGTAAAATAATCAGCTACACACCACAGCAACACTATCCATACATTACTACCTTAAGGTTCAAAACGTTCCGAAAAGACACCAAAACAGATCAATTTTTAAATTTCTCAAAATTTGTTGGGGAATTTTTTTAATTTCATGGTTTATCCCTATGGCACGAAGATTCAGGACAGTCTTTCTGCTGATTGTGAATATACATAATAAAAGCTGTTGAATAATAGTATAAATGATATTCATAATCCTATCTTGGCACTCTACAGAAAAAAATACATACAATTGGTTGGCTGGGACCCCTAGCCGATAACTTGTCATTACATGAAACATGACGTTGTGTGTCTATTTTTCCTATGGAATTGCCTTATTTCATTGAATCCCGTGTAAGGATATAACATGAAGAAAAACATCGGACAAACTCAAATTTTCAATCGCGGATTTAGTTCTGCGCTGGCATTCTCAGTGAGGATGCTCATAGTCATTTCGTTGCTTAATGCAACCTTACTGGCTACATTTCCAAGTCAGGTTGATGCATCTACCGGGGCTGCAAGGAGCCTTACTGTAGACAGCCTAGCAACCAGTGAGATTACAATTGATAACCCCAGTACATCGCTGGAGGTCACGGTTGTGGGGACTTGGACATCCAGTACGATTGTCAGTGGGTATCAAGGCAGCGATTACATCCATAATGAGCATTCACCAGACGCCGAAAGCGTTCGCTACACGCCAACCATCGGCTCTTGTGGTACGTATGAGGTTTTTGCGTGGTGGACAGCGCAGACAAATCGGGCAACCAATACACCAATTGTCATTCATGATGGCAATGGCGTAGACACAACGGTTCCAGTCAACCAACAGACAAACGGTGGTCAGTGGAATTCACTGGGCAGTTATCAATTTACGGCTGGCACCTCTGGTTACGTCGAAATCCGTACAGAGGGGGCCGACGGCGTGGTGATTGCCGATGGTATGCGCTTTGTCAAAGTCAACAGCAACTGTGCCGCATCTGGTGAAATTACTATTGACAATCAGGATAGCGCACCAGCGGTCACAATCAACGGTGCATGGGCCACAAGCTCACTCGTCAACGAATTCTGGGTAGATGATTATTTCCACAATGAATTTAAGCCTGATGCTGTCAGTATTCGTTTCACACCAACCATTGCATCATGTGGTACGTATGAAGTCTATGCATGGTGGACGACACATGCGAATCGTGCCACAAACACACCCGTTATTGTTCATGAGGGCAGTGGCGCAGATACAACCTATACTGTCAACCAAGAGGTGAATGGAGGGCAATGGAATCTGCTGGGTACACACGTATTTGATGCGGGTGATGCCAACTATGTCGAGTTCCAGACAGAGGATGCAGATGGTGTCGTGATTGTTGATGCGGTTCGCTTTGTACCCGTCAGCAACAGTTGTTCATCAGTCGAAGAGGTTATTGTAGACAACCAAGATAGCGCACCGACACTGATTGCAACAGGCACATGGACAACCAGCACCATTATTGACAGTTACTGGGCAGACAACTATATTCATAATGAGTTCTCACCAGACGCAGACAGTGTTCGTTTCACACCCACCATTGCCTCTTGTGGGGAATATGAGGTCTATGCTTGGTGGACGAGCCACGAAAATCGGGCCACAAACACATCGATTGTCATTCATGATGGGCAAGGCACAGACACGACCGTTCATGTGAACCAAGAAGTGAATGGTGGTCAATGGAACTTGCTTGGCACGTATCCACTTGTGTCAGGCGCAGATAACTATGTAGAAATCCAGACAGCAGGTGCAGACGATGTGGTGATTGCAGACGCCATTCGTTTTCTCAAGGTCAATGATAACTGTGCGCTTGAGGAAATCATTTTGGACAACCCGGAAAATGTTTCTCAGGTAACAGTGAAGGGTACATGGATTCCTAGCACTGTCATCAGTGGCTACTTTGAGGAGAATTACATTCACAACATGGGTTCCCCAGATGCAGAGAGCGTTCGCTTCACACCCGTGATTGAATCTTGTGGTAACTATGAAGTCTATGCACACTGGACAACGCATCCCAATCGTGCAACCAACACGCCGATTGTCATTCATGAAGGGGGTGGCGCAGACACAACCGTCAATGCCAACCAGCAAATTGATGGTGGTCAG
>JBCCFC010000434.1:0-9786 GCA_039029935.1 Chloroflexota bacterium | reverse complement strand
CTGCTGAAAAGATTGAGCAGAGCCTACATGAATATGTTAATGCCTGTATTAAGATTTTTCTTATGCGATATGAGAAATTAATCAATCGAAAAGTAGAAATTGTTCCTCACAATGCACTCCTCTCGGTAAAATCATTGGTTTCTGTGATGGACTTGAGTCCACATAAACTTTATCTGTTCATAGATGAATATGACAACTTTGCCAATGAAGTATTTATGCAGCCCATTGACAAGCTCAATGATCCAGAATGGCTACAGAAAAGTGTGGCTCAACAACAAAAATATAATCGTTTGGTGACAGGTGAAAGCCTATTTAAAACATTACTTAAAGCTGTCAAAACAGCTGCATCTGGTATTGGGTTGGATCGAGTCTTTATGACAGGTGTGTCCCCGACGGTGTTAAACGATGCAACAAGTGGCCCCAATACATTTAAAGATGTAACATGGCGTTATAACCTCAATGACTTATGTGGCTTTAATGAAGCCGAGGTTGAATGGATGCTAGGCGAGGTTATTCGGACATGTGAGTTTGCAGAGTCAAAGACGCTCTCCCAAGAAATGCTCAAGCAGATGCGCACCTTTTATGATGGGTCGAGGTTTGCAACACAGATGCCACATAAACGTACAGAGGAGATTCCTCGCGTCTATAATCCTACGCTGACCTTCTACTTTCTCGAAGAGTTTCAGGATATGTGTACCTATCCCGAGGAGATGTTGGATAGCAACTTAGCGTCTGACCGCAACAAATTAGAGTATCTCACCGCCCATCAACAGGGGCGGAAATTGTTGTTAGATGCCTTGCATGAGGATTCGCATCCGCTGACACTGGCGGATATTGACGATGAAGACATAGAAGAACTTGTCACTGTTTCAACTTTGCGTCGTCGCTTTGGGATGAAGGAGTTGAGCAAAGACAATCACCAGCGAGAAAGTATGGCGACGCTCCTGACCTATTTAGGTGTGTTGACCGTTAGTGGGAAAACGCCAGGTGGTAGTATTCGGCTGACGATTCCAAATCTTGTGATTCGTCAGCTTTACGCAGAGCGCGCCCTTCAGATGATGAGTAAAGAGGATACAACGCTGCTGACACAGGCAATGACGGCTTCTGAGATACTTTTTGAACGGGCAAATTTGCAGCCGCTCTGCACATTCATCGAGCAACATCTGCTCGCGGTTTTTGATAACCGTGATTACCGTGAATTTGATGAGTTGACGCTCAAAACGATCTTCATCTCCATGCTCTATTACAAGAACATCTATATCATGGACTCTGAGCCAGCCATCATTCAACAATATGGCGATTTGCTGATGATGTTGCGACCGGGAATGCGCGACATGGGCTTGTATGATTTTCTATTTGAGTTTAAATTTTTGAAACTCAAACAAGTAATTGTGGATGGTGCACCACTGAAAGGTGCGGAGGTTGCAGGGAAAAGCATGGCAGAGCTGTTGGCGATTGAGTCCATCAAAGACGAGATGGAAAGTGCCAAAAAGCAACTACGACAATATCGGCAGGGACTCCAACACAAATATGGGGCAGCACTCAAGTTGCGAACGTTTGCTGTGGTCGGCGTAGGGCTTAAACGCGTCATTTGGGAGCCAGTGTAGTCACCCCAAAAAGACCTTTCGCAACAACATCACCGCAGACAAAATCAACGCATAGGCGGCAAACTGTCGCAACCGCTCGGCGGGTACACGATGCGCCACCTGTGCGCCCACCAACACGCCAACTGCCTGCACAATGCCGACAGTGGTTCCAAGCTGAAAATCGACTTCACCAAAGAGGATAAAGCCTAACGAGGCAAAAATAGCGATGGGGAGTTGAATCCCCTGCACGACGCCGACTGCTTTGAGTGCAGGGACATTGAGCAGTAGGAATATAGGCATGAGCATCACTGCACCACCCGTGCCAGTTAACGCCGATCCAAAGCCGATGAAGACACCAATAAGTATCAACCATACCGCGCTGATGTGAACCTCAACACCGCTGGATGTCTGCCGTTTGACCAGTACATTGGTGGCCGAATAGAGCAATACTGCCGCCATAATCCCAGCAAGAATGGCTGGCGAGAGGCTGACATTGGTGCGCGCACCGAGCAGCGTGGCCGGGATGACGCCTAGAATCAGCCAGCCCGATGTCGGCCAGTCGATTGACCCTCTACGTCCGTAGCTATAAACACCCATCACACCTGTGAAGAGAAAGCTCCACATCCCTGTTGCCATCGCCAGTTGCAAATCAAGCCCTAACAACAGGGTCAGCGCAGGGGCCAGCAGGACACCGCCAATGCCAACTGTGCCAATCATCAGCCCGACGATGAGGCCGATGACAATGACGGCAATAAAGGTTAGCATCATCTTTGCAGAACACTATCTGAGGGTAGACCTTTGGGGGATAACAGCCGTGTACTTTGAAGACATTTAGTCATTTATGTCACCTCCCGAAGGTCTGAACACTCACTTTTAGTCAGCAAAAAGTTGACAATCCACTGTGCCATGACAGCGTTGTCAGGTTGACCTGTGTTGAGGTTGGCCTCAGCTGCATCCATAAACGCACCGTCGAGATGTGGCCGTAGCCAGGCAAACGCTTCGGCCATAATTTCATGTGTAAATTCAGGGTGTGCCTGTGTCGCCAGTACCTGATGGCCCATGACAAACAGCCCGTTGGGACAGAAGGCACTGCCCCCTAAATGTGAAGCCCCATCGGGTAACTGTGTCACTTGATCTTGGTGACAAAAATAAAATGACCCAGTGGGCAAGGGTGGCTCCATCCAGGCAAGTTGCTCGATATCATTGGTATGAATCATCAGGTCCGACAGACCCAATCCCCAGCCTTTTGTGGACTTTTCGGCATGTCCACCCAGTGCATGAGCCAATATCTGATGTCCAAAACAGATGCCAACCAGCTTGATCTGACTGTGATAACATGCTTGGATAAAGTCACTCAACGTAACAATCCATGCATCATCATCATAGACGCCCTTGGGACTACCTGTGATGACATAGGCATCACACTCATTTGGTGACGCCGGAAACGCCCCCTCCGTGATACGATATTCGACTAATTTAATATTTGGGCTGGCTAACAGCCGCTGAAAACTGTCTATTTCTTTGGCCTTAAAGTCTTGTTCATCTTGCGGTGTACACGCGTTGAGTATCCCAACATTTATTAACATGGTTTCTCCAAATCTAGCTAATACTCTGCAAACCAAATAGTTCTTTGAGGTTTCGTGGGATAGGAGGGTAAAATATATCAAAATTATCACAGCCAAACAAGCAGGTGTCAAATAATCAGGTGTTAAATAATCACACTATATTTGTAGTTTTGTCCTGTCATTCCTGCCCCTTTGAAAACAGGGCAGGAATGACAGTCCCAGAGTATTCAGAAAAACTGCAAACATCGTGAATCAGAAGCCTGTTTGTTGGCAAGAAACATAGGAGAAAAATATTGATGGACTTTCAACGATTTCTGGTTACAATCGAAGATCACATTGCACATGTACGCATCAACCGCCCCGAAAAGGCCAATGCGCTAGATGCAACGGCGTGGATTGAGTTAAAGCAGGTATTTGAGACGCTGGACCGCACACCAGATGTACGCGTCATCGTGCTGAGTGGTGAGGGGAAACGCTTCTGTGCTGGAGCCGACCAGTCGTTTCTGACACAGGGTGTTCTCAAGGCCAATGACGAGAGTACAGGCCATGCACGTGAGGTTCTGTATCAGGATATTTTGGATTTGCAGGCACAGGTCAGTGCAGCCGAGAAGTGTCGCAAACCAGTGTTGGCGGCAATTCACAATGCATGTGTTGGTGGTGCGGTCGATATCGTTACCGCCTGTGATATGTGCTATGCGACGGAAGATGCCTTCTTTGCTATCGCAGAAATCGACTTGGGTATTGTGGCAGATCTCGGTACAATGCAGCGGTTGCCCAAAATCCTGCCAAAGGGTGTTGTCCGTGAGATGGCATACACTGGGCGACGTATGGGGGCAGCGGAGGCCAAGGAACGAGGGCTGGTCAACGAGGTCTATGCTGATAAAGAGATGATGATGGCAGGCGTGATGGAGATTGCACGTACCATCGCCAGCAAATCGCCGCTTGCTATCCGAGGAAGCAAAATTACGCTGAACCACACGCAGGATCACTCAATTGAGGAAGGGCTGCGTCATATTGCAGGGTGGAATGCGGGAATGTTGTTTAACCATGATCTGATGGAAGCATTTACAGCGATGATGGAAAAACGTAAAGCCAATTTCCGCGATTAAAACACGAGAATACAACCATGACACAAACCTGTAACATCCAACCATCAACGATTGATGACATTATTCGACAATATCGAAACGACGAACAATGGCTCCTCTCACTAATTCGTGGAGATGCAGTCGCAAACCGCTCTCTCTCACGGGAAGCACGGCTAGAAGAATTTCGCAACCGCTTCCAAAATTGTGGTCGCTTCTTAGACTTTGCTGACAATCCACAGAACAAGTTTCGGTCTGTCCATGTCGCGGGGACCAGTGGTAAAGGCTCAGTTACGTTGATGATGTCGGCATTGTTGAAAGCTACAGGACAACGGATAGGCGACCACATCAGCCCCTATCTGCAAATTTGTAACGAGAAACTGCGCATCAACGGTGAGATGATTGCCCCTTCACAATTTTCGGAGATTATCGGACAACTGCGTGATACGCACACAGCGTGGGTAGCACAGGGCGAATCAATACGCTATGGTAGTGCATGGGTGGCCCTCACCTTTTTGTGGTTTGCGCATATGCAGATGGATTGGGGCGTGATTGAAACGGGCATGGGGGGGCGGCTTAATGCAACCAACCTCACGCCATCTGACATTGCCATCATCACCAACGTAGACTACGATCATATGATATCGCTTGGCCCCACGCTGGTCGATATTGCATGGCACAAAGCAGGGATCATCAAACCGGGGAAGATGGCGGTGACAGCCGAAACCAAACCAGAGGCACTTCAGATTCTACACAATGAAGCACGGGAGAAAGAGGCTCGCTTGTTTGAAATCCGCTACGAAATCAACACCGATGGGTCCATCACTGTTGATGCACCTCATCGAACCTATGCAAACATTTTTCTTTCATCCAACGACACAAAGCCTGGGCGCTATCACTGCGAAAATGCTGCTACGTCGATTACCGCCTTCGACCTGATAGGACAACAGTATGGCTTCTCGTTGACCGATGCTCAAATCCAACAGGCATTAAACGAGTTTACGCTACCTGGGCGCATGGAAGTGATGCAGCAAGAACCACTGGTGGTGTTAGATGGCGCGCATAATCCACATAAGATGGCCTCGTTGATTCGCACACTCAAACAGCAATATCCAACACAAGAGCCGATTCTGATCTTTGGGATGTTGGATACCAAAGTGGCGACAGATGTCATTGACCAGATTGCTGGCTATTGTCATCGTTTTATTGTGGCAGAACCACATGTCTATCAAAAAACAGCGCGGCCCTGTAGCGAAGTGGCTGAACTGATTAAAACATGTATTCCTAATGCAATGACCGAAACTCGGGAAGATGTTCAAGACGCACTTGACCTTGCGCTGGAGAATGCAGGTAGCAATCATATTATCGTCGTCACAGGGTCAGTCTATTTAGTCGGTGAGGCGCGTGAGCGGTGGTATCCCAAGCAGGAGATATTACGAATGTTGGAGCGAAGAGTGAAGAGTGAAGAGTGAAGAGTGAACAGTGAACAGTGAAGAGTGAAGAGTGAACAGTGAACAGTGAAGAGTGAACAGTGAACAGTGAACAGTGAACAGTGAACAGTGAACAGTGAACAGTGAACAGTGAACAGTGAACAATCAACTTTCAACTTTCAACTTTCAACTTTCAACTTTCAACTTTCAACTTTCAACTCTTCAACCAAGGAGAAAACTATGTTGCGTGTAGAGAATCCATCGCTGGATCATAAAATTTTGTTTGGACAACCTGTTGATTTTGCGGCAGTGGGCATGAATCCCGATGGGGTACGCCGTATCCACGATGTGTTTCAGCAGCAGCTTGCATCTCAGGAACACTGGGCAGCCCAGTTAGTGGTGTTGCGGCATGGTCGTGTTGTGGTGGATGTCGCAGGCGGGTTGGCGCATAAACGCAGCCGACGATTGGCAACACAGGACACGCTGTTCCACTGCTTCTCCATCAGCAAATCCTTCACAGCCGTGTGTATTCACCACTTGGTCGAGCAGGGCAAGGTTGAGCTTGATGCGCCCATCGCCACCTATTGGCCGGCATTTGGAAGCAAGGGCAAGGAGACGGCGACCGTGCGTCATGCACTGCTGCATCAGTCCTCTGTCCCCACAAAAGGCATCTATGGGCAAATTCGTCACTGGCCGAATTGGGCACGCGTAACCAAGAATGTGGCGCAACTGCGCGCCGAATTTCCACCCGGTGAGCGAACGGCCTACCATTTGGTCAACAATGGGTTTATTCTTGGTGAAATCGTCCAGCGGGTGACGGGCACACCTATTGAGGCGTATCTAACCGAACACTTCTTGACCCCAATGGGGCTGTATGACACCAGCATTGGGCTACCGCTGGCGAGATGGGGTGAGGCTGCACATATTTATTGTGGCGATTTATCACAGCGTGGCATTGCTTGGGTCTTCAACTTACCGAGGATTCGCAGTGCCGTCATGCCCGCATCCACGCTCAACAGCACCGCGCGCGATCTCGCGATTTTCTTCCAAATGCTGATCAACCAAGGAGCGTACGACGGTCAACGCTATCTGCAAGCGGAGACCATTCAAGCCGCAACCCAACTTTACTATGAAGGCTATGACGGCACACTGGAGGACCAAACGCGCTGGGGGCTTGGCTTTATGTTGGGTGGGATTAAGCGTGAGAATCAGCCTTTGGGGATTGGCATGGGGGCCAAAAGTTCACTTACAACCATTGCACATTATGGGCAGAACAGCAGCATGGTTTGGGGCGATGCCGCACAGAATCTCGTGGTTGCCTTTGTGACCAATCGGCTACAGGAGCGGGATCGCACCATCCAGCGATTTCACGATGTATCGGAAACGGTATGGGCGGCACTTGTTTAAAGCAACCACCACAGCAACCCTGACGTGATAAACAACACAAATAAAATCAAAATGCCGACAACGATGAGCCGTCCAAAGCTAAATGTCTCGATGGTCAGAAAGAACGCATCGGGTGGGTCTAATGGTGTAATCAACCATGAACGCACGGTTTCGCTTGTACCCAACGGGCCACCAGGCAGAACCAACGTTGTGATCATCCAACTTTTGTCGATGAGGGTCTGCCATATCTGCGCGGTTTCACGATAGTTGGCGGCTTGAATACGCGCTTGCAATACAGACTCAGCTTGGGTCAGATTGGTGTTGCCTGTGCCGATGGCGGTGGCTTGCTCTTCAAATGCATTGGCTTGTCGCTCCAAATTCGACGCCATTGCAGACCATTGGTCGCCTGCCGCACGCAAATCAAACGCTTGATGCAGTTCATTTTTTTGCCAAAACCACTCAGTCTGCTGATTGCGCTGCGTATCAATTTGTCCTAAGATTTCACGCAACATGGCCCAATCTGCACCCGTAGATAACCCCCTTGCCAGCGAGCTGCCCGTGACTTCGGGGGGGAGCACAACACGCAGATGGAGGGCAATGCGCTCGTCCTTCATCGTCGTACTACTCAGTCCAAAACCATAGTTGCGGTGAATGGCACTGGCCTGCCACAGCGCAATCAACTCTTGCAGTGCTGTCTGTGCTTCGGCCACACGATTGACGGCTGCGTTTTGCGTGGGGATGCCAACCAATTCGATATCAGTCCACTCTGGGCGAATGGTGGTTGTGATGATCCAACCTTCAAACAAGCTTTGCGCTTCCAGCGGTGGTGACAGCGTGTCGCTCCCAAATTCAATGTCAGAGGCCACAAGCAAATCACCAACATCCTGCCGTTCTTCCTCCAGCAAATCGAGGGCTTGTTGGGCAATGATATTGCGGCGTTGTTGGTCCAATTGATCTCTATCGAGTAATTCCACTGGCACATCATCGGGCAGCGATACTAACTGTTCAACAGTCGATAAGGCGGATCGCCACTCGGCCTGGCGCAACTGGTTATTTAACACCGCTGTCAACCCTTCGATCTGCCACTGATACAACTCAGTCCGGCTGCTCTGGTCGCCTGCGTCGCCAATCACACCGAGTGCCTGCTCTGCGGCCTGTGCCATCAATGCGGCATAGCCGATGCTCAACGCACCATTGGCATCCAGCACCTGCGAGCGATAGAGATCAGCGAGCGCAACATAAAGGGGTAAGCCTGTATCAGCAGGCAAATTTTGACGTTGAATGCGGACGATACCAGCCGTGTAGGCCGCAAGTGACTGGGCGTAAAATCGATCCTGTAGCTCCGTCATAAACGACGTGGGCAGATGTTGATTAGATGTAAGCGTTGCCACTTCTGACAGTTGGCGATAGCGTCGCCCTAAATCCAGATAGAGATCAGGGTTGATGCCAGAGTTGACGCCAGAATTGATGGCTGGGCTACTCGCTACCTGCTGTTGCAAGGTGTCGATTGCTTGCCAGTAGATTGGGTGGATAAAGTAGAATGCAAACGGCTCGCTGGGAATCGTGGCCTCATAAAGCCACTTAATCTCGGCCTCCACACCTGCCACATCACCGACGGCGTTGCTGGGCGGCGCAAAGTTCCACTCTGTTGGCGCAAGATAAAGCCAACTTTCATCCAAAATTTGGCTGTCATACTCAACGTTGATACGCAAACTCAACTCGCCAGGCCACACAGACAACTGGCTCATATCATAGTGCAGCCCTGTATACGGTTCCGCTGCCAATGGAATACGATAACGCAATCGTATCTCGGCACGGTCATCGGCATTGATAGAGACTTCGGTGATATAGCCGTTCTCCGAATCTCGAAGGTCCAATACACTCTGGTTGGACTCAATAGAGAGGTCCTCTGGCACAGCCCCCCCTATCAGGGCTGGCACCAACCGCATGAGCAACGTGAGTGATCTGTCACTCTCATTTTGCAGCCGATAGAACGCATCTACATCAATTTGCAAATCTGACCCCGTATTTGACCCAGACTGAATGCTGAAATCTACTGTATGCGTATGTAGCTCAACCGATGTATTATCAAGAGGCACAAGTAATAAATGTTGCGCATCTGTGCTCGACCATTGTGCCTGCACTGGCTGCGGCCAACAGGTCCACAACATGACAATGAGCATGGCAATGAGCATCAAAGGTTTCTGCAAGGGCAGTAAAATTGCATTTCTTGCTTGCTTCTGGTATGGTGTTTTGATGTGTGGTGGCCGTAAAACTGTGCCAACCGGACGATTCAAGTAATTCATTCAGTAATCCCAAAGAAGATGTCAATTTAATCGATCCCGTCAAATAGAAAGGATACCATTGATTCATCATGATGATTCGATTGATAATGGAGTGGGACATTCAGATAGGGCATGAGCAGGAGTTTTCCGAATATGCCATTCGTGAATTTGCGCCCGGCATCATGGATATGGGCATTGAGCCAAACGATGTACTGTATACGATTTATGGCGATGAGCCGCAAATGATGGCAATCTGCTCGATTGCAAACTATGATAAAATGACAGAGATCATGACAAGTGACCGCTGGCAAGAGTTACATAATGGACTATTACAGTATGTAACCAATTATAATCATAGAATAGTATATGATAATGGTAAGAATTTTCAAATATAGCAGGTAGCAAGGGGCAAGTTGCAAGGGGCAAGTTGCAAGGGGCAAGTTGCAAGG
>JBCCFC010000433.1:0-9791 GCA_039029935.1 Chloroflexota bacterium | reverse complement strand
TTTACCCGGACCAACAACGGTGAATAGCTCGATTGCTGTATTAAAACCAGATAAAGATATTAATGGTGTTTATCTTTACTACTACTTAAAATCAAAATATATCCAGAGCATTATCAGTCGTGTCAAGGATGGGATGGGTGTTCCTCATCTTTTTCAATCAGACATCCGAGAATTCAATTTAATTGTACCAAGTATCCAAGAACAACAAACCATCGCCAACTTCCTCGACACCAAATGCGCGGAAATCGACGCGCTGATTACCGAGAAAGAGCGGCTTGTCGAACTGCTGCATGAGAAACGCCGCACCCTCATCAGCCATGCCGTCACCAAAGGGCTGGACCCGGCTGTGCCTATGAAGCCGAGTGGGATTGAGTGGATTGGGGATATTCCAGCGCACTGGAATGTAAGAAAATTTCGATACTGTGCATCAATCTCTAGTGGTCAGGTTGACCCAAGACAAGAGCCATATGCGCAGATGTTTATGATTGCCCCCAATCATATTGAGTCTGGGACAGGTCGTCTTCTGCAATTGGAAACAGCCAATGAGCAAGGGGCTGAAAGTGGTAAGTATATTTATAAGGCTGGTTGTGTTATTTATAGCAAAATTCGCCCAGAGTTGAGAAAAGTATGCATTGCAACAGTTGATGGTCTATGTAGTGCTGACATGTACCCACTTACACCAAACCAACATGTAATTACCGCAGAATTTTTATTATTTTCGCTATTGTCAGAAGGTTTTTCTCAGTTTGCGATTCTTGAATCGATGCGCGTCGCAATGCCTAAAATAAATCGCGAATCGCTAAATGATTGCTATCTTGTTTTACCACCTATGGAAGAACAGAACCGCATTACCAAAACGATTTCTGAACAAACTGCCTTAATGGAATCCACCTCGGACGAAATCACCCAAAGCATCCAACACCTCCAAGAATACCGTACTGCGCTCATCTCGGCAGCGGTGACGGGCAAGATCGACGTGCGTGGGTGGGATGCGTAGTCGGGAGACCTCCGGGAGGTGGCGGTAAGTTGTTTGGCTGTATCCTGTTTGCTGTCGCCACCTTCCGGAGGTCGGGTCAGCCACATGCATTCACGGACAGGGATGCCCATGCCACGATTGACGGGCAAGATCGATGTGCGTGGGTGGGATGCGTAGTCGGTCGAGACCTGTCGTTGAGACTGCTGGAAGGTGAGCGCAGCTATTTGGCCGTACCCGATAAGGCCATTCCACAGAATAAAATACCCAATGAAACGCGGAATTAGCACTCTCTAGTGCGGGTCGTACACGGGTAAGCCGTCATTAGAGAATACCTACTACGCGGGTAATTATTTTTGTGGAGTAGCCTAAGTGTCACATCTCGACTTCCTGGAAGGGGTGACTACGATTGAGTCATATCAGATTATTCGTCACCCCTTCCAGGAAGTGTTTTTGGGGGACACCGCCCTGACAAGTTGTTTATGGAGTGTAATGATGGAAAAATTTTTTAATCGAGAAGGCCCGATGATCGCTGAGGACCATTACCTGATTCCACCATTGGAACGGTTTAACCTTGATGACATTGAACAATTGATTCGGCGAAATATGGGCTGGGACGAAAGCGTACTGATCTACTTATCCACTGGCCTGTGGAGGGCCAAGCACCACAACGTGTCGTGGTCGAACTCAAGGTGTTTCGTGGCAAAAAGCAGACGACGTTGCAGAAACACATCAACACGGGGTTAGCATAGACAGGGCAATATATGGACCGTTGTGGCACAGATCAAGGGCATCTGGTCATCTTTGGCCGCAACCCAGATAAACCCACTATCTTTGCAGTTTTCCAACTACCTCTGGGATCGTCATTCCTGCGAAGGCAGGAATCCATGTGTTGCCAAGAGTGGGTTCCTGCCTTCGCAGGAATGACAGGCCAAAACTGCAAAGATAGTGAAACCTTGGGCAGAGAAAGTATTTGAAGACCAACAATCCCATAACGGGCAACCGATTAAGGTTTGGGGAATGTAACACAAACCAAAGGAGAGACAATGCGTAAATTTTCATCCTATGGTCCTGTCGATAAGGACCTACACTACCATGCGCCACGCACGGTGCTGATTGACGCTGCCCGGGAAAAACTCTTGGGCGATGATCCAAAAAAGCGCGGTCATTATATCACCGTGTGGGCACCGAGACAGACTGGTAAAAGCTGGTTGACGCGTCAAGTACTCAAAGGCATCCAAACATCGGGTCACTATGAGGTCGGTGTAATCAGTATGCAATCGGCCAAGACGTTGACCGATGAACAGGATGTCCTTGACCTATTTGTCGAAAAATTGCAGCGACGGTTTCGACAGGACTTCCCCACTATCCAAAAGTGGAATCATATTTCATCACTCTTCACCAAAGCATATTTCTCCAAACCAGTCGTGCTGATTATTGATGAGTTTGATGCCTTGCAGGACGACTTCATCAACCGTTTTGCCAACGAATTCCGTGAGATGTATTTGGATCGTGTGGATGATGATGAGATACAAAGCGAAGATAAAGAGGTGCTGCTCCATGCATTGGCCCTGATCGGTGTCCGTAGCGTGTTGGGCATTGAAAACATCAAAGGCTCGCCCTTCAACATACAACGCAGCGTCCACATCCCCAACCTGACCCAAGAAGAAGTGGCACAAATTTTTCAAGACTATCAGCATGAGAGTGGGCAGCGCATTGACCCCATTGTGATTGAGCGCATCTATGCCGAAATTCAGGGGCAACCGGGGCTGACCTGCTGGATGGGGGAGATGCTGACCGAGGTGCATAACCGCCATGATGGGGAGATTACGCTTGATGATTTTGAGTATGCTTACTCGGATGCGCTTGATGTCCAGCCCAACAACAACATTCTGAACATCATCTCGAAGGCCAAAGAGGAAGCCTATCAACCGACGGTCTTGGAAATGTTTCAGGCGGGTACAAAACTGCCCTTTCGCTATGATGACCCCGCCACCAACTATCTGTATATGAATGGCGTTGTGACCTATGAAGAGACACGTGATCAGATTGGACGCTATCAACGCTATCTCAAATTCCCCTGCCCCTTTGTCCAAAAACGTCTTTTCAACTACTTTGCGCATCTCCTCTTTTCGAGTCTAAAACGGCTGTATGACCCGCTCATCGACCTCTCCACTGTTATGACCGATACCGACCTGAACATCCCTAACATCATTCGGCTCTATGAAGCCTATATGCACAGCAATCGCGATTGGCTCTTCAAAAGTGCCCCCCGTCGCAAAACGGATGAACATATCTATGAGGCTGTCTATCACTTCAACCTCTATATGTATCTCATCCAGTTTCTGCGTGATTATGGCGCAGTGGTCCCCGAATTCCCAACAGGCAACGGGCAGATCGATCTCGTTGTCTATTATCATGACAACGTATATCCACTTGAGGTCAAAAGTTTTATCAACCGCCGAGAACACCAAGCATCACTGAAACAAGCGGCCCGATATGGAAGCAAGCTCAACCTAGCTGCGGCTTGGCTCGTGACCTTTATCGAAACCATGACCGATGAGCAGCGCACCGAGTTAGAAGAGACGTATTACGATGCGGAAACAGGTGTTGAGGTCTATTCTGTATTCGTCACGCTTGAAGGAAAAACGACATGACCGTCCGAACCAACGAAGCCAACTTTGAATCGATCATCGAGCAGGTGCTGGTACATGGACACGCCAGCAAAACCGATCAACCACATCTGGGTGAAGGTCCCGTGACCTATCAGGTCTATGGCGCAACCGGGGGCTATCTCAAACGCACGGCCAGTGACTATGACACCGCGCTCTGTCTTGACACCAAACTGCTCTGTCGCTTTGTCCAGTCCACACAGCCAGAGACATGGGCGCAATTTAAAAAGCTGCATAAAGATAAAGATGCCGAGCAGGAACTGGCAAAGGGTGTGGCGCGCAAGATTGCCAAGCGGGGCACACTCTATGTCCTGCGCAAGGGCTATCAGGTGTCTGGCTTCACCTTTCGGCTGGCCTACTTTCGCCCCAACTCCACGCTCAACCCAGAGATGCAGCAGAAATATGCGGGCAACCTCTTTAGCGTCATCCGTCAGTTGACCTACCGCGAGGGCAGCAAGCTTTCGCTTGACTTGGGTCTCTTTCTCAACGGGATGCCGATCTTTACTGCCGAGCTTAAAAACCCGATGACGGGACAGACTGTCTTTGACGCCATCGAGCAATACAAGCGCGACCGTGACCCCAAAGATGCGCTGTTTGCGCAGGGTCGCTGTCTGGCGCATTTTGCCGTTGACCCCACGCTGGTCTACTTCACGACCACGCTTGCCAAGCAAAAGACACGCTTCTTTCCCTTCAATCGCGGTCACAACATGGGCGCAGGCAACCCACCCGAACATGAACGCTCACGCCGCTTTGCCACCGCCTATCTCTGGGAAGAGGTATGGACACGAGACAGCGTGCTCAACTTGGTCCATAAATTTATCCAATTCTATGACATCAAGGATGAGGATGGCGAAAAGACAGGCGACAAGATGCTGCTCTTCCCCCGCTATCACCAACTCACCGCCGTCCGTGATCTCATCAACCACGCCTACACCTATGGCATCGGTCAACGCTATCTGATTCAACACAGCGCGGGCAGCGGCAAAACCTATACGATTGCGTGGCTGGCGCACCAACTGATCATGCTCCACAACGATGAGGATGAGCGCGTCTTTGACTCGGTGATTGTGATCAGCGACCGCCGCATCCTCGACCGTCAACTGCAACAGGCCATGCTTGATTTTGAGCAAAAGCTTGATGTCGTTGCCGCCATTGGTGACAAGATGACCTCGCGCCATCTGCGTGAGGCCCTGGAATCGGGCAAGCAGATCATCGTCTGTACGCTGCAAAAATTCCCCGTGATCTCGCGGCAGATTGGTGAATTGCAGGGCACACGTTTTGCCGTCATCGTTGATGAGGCCCACTCGTCACAGTCGGGTGCATCCAAGGCCGAACTGAACCGTGCGCTTATGCCAGATGATTTACAGGATGATCTACAACATAACTTACAGGGTGATCTACCGCCAGACCAAGATATGGATGACGAAGACATGGAGGATGTGTTGGCGCGTGAAATGGCTCTACGCCGTCACCAACCCAACATCAGCACCTTTGCCTTCACCGCCACACCCAAGGCCAAAACGCTCCAACTCTTTGGCACACAACACCCCGATGGGTCATACAAAGCGTTTAGCCTCTACCCCATGCGTCAGGCCATCGAAGAGCAATTTATCATGGATGTCCTGACCAACTACACCACCTATGACGCCTACTATCGCCTGCTCAAAACCGTTGCCGATGATCCCCATTATGACAAAAACAAGGCTACACGTCTGCTGCGTACCTTTATTGCCGGGCATGAGCGCACCATTGCCAAAAAAGTCGCCATCATCGTTGAGCATTACGCCAGCCAAGTGCGTCATCGCATCGGTGGCAAGGCCAAGGCCATGGTGGTCACGCGTTCGCGCGAACATGCCGTGCGCTACAAGCGGGCAATCGACAGCTATCTCAATGATCAGGGCTATGCCTTTCAGACATTGGTCGCCTTTTCAGGTAAAATTGAGGTAGACGGTGAGACGATGACCGAGAGCAGCATGAACACACACTCGGCGGGTGAATATATTGGTGAAGCGCAGACCGCCGAAGCCTTTCAACGCGCCGAATTTGGGCTGCTGATTGTCGCCAACAAATTTCAAACAGGCTTTGACCAACCGCTGCTCCACACCATGTATGTAGACAAAAAGCTCTGGGGTGTCAGTGCTGTACAGACGCTTTCACGGCTCAACCGCATCCATGCCGAAAAGACCGACACAATGGTGATCGATTTTGTCAACACCGCTGAGGAGATCCAAGCGGCCTTTGAACCCTACTACGAGCGTACACTTCTCAGCGAAGGCACAGACCCCAATGCGCTCTACAGTCTTTGTGATGACCTGAACGACTTTCACTTTTACAGTGATGACGAGGTGCGCCACTTTGCCCGTGTCTATTTCCAAGGGCCAAACGCCGACATGCCCCGTCTCTATGCCATGCTTGCCCCCATAAAGACACGCTTTTATGACGCACCACGCGATGAACAGACCGAGTTTCGCCAAAAACTGCGTCACTTTGTGCGGCTTTATGGCTTCTTGGCGCAAATCCTGCCCTTCACCGAAACCGATTGGGAACGGCTCTTCCACGTTGGCCGTCTGCTGCTCACGCTCATCCCTGCCCCCCGTGAAACCCTGCCCGAAGAGGTGCAACAGCAGGTCGATATGGAGACATTCTATATGCAGGAGATGTTTGCTGGCTCTGTCACGCTGCAACGGGGTGACAATGAACTGCGCCCTGTCGGGACCGAGCCTACCGCCACCGTCGCCACACCAGAAGTCGAGCCGCTCTCCGAGATTCTGGCCGAACTCAACAAGCTGGGTGGCGTCGAACCGACCGAGGACAACAAAGCCGCTGTCAACCACCTGCAATCCAAATTGGCCGACGATGACATCCTAGCCGCTGCGGTCAACGCCAACAGCGGAGAGAACGCTCGTCTGGCCTTTGAGGCCATCGCCGAAGAGCAATTTGAGGAGATGATTGACAACTTCTTCAAGTTCTATCAGCATGTGACGGATGAACCGCTGCTGAAGAAACGGCTGCTTGACTGGCTCTATGAGCAGTATCGTGAAGGACAGGAGGGGAACGTCGCATGATTCCGCAGACCAAAGTCCCAAGCTATACATTCCGTCAATGCACATTAACGATGCTTGATGATTTGTTTGGCGTACGTCAAACCTTCTCTAGCCCTGTGTTAGATCAATGGCTTACAGCGGGCATTGACCTGAGGGACATTGCTCTGAGCGAAAAAGAGCGCGTATCGGTCAACGACTTGCAGACACTGCTTGCCATCAATATTCATGTGTGGAATGAACATGAGCTTTTGATGTACTTTATTGGACCTCTGTTCAACCTTGTTCGTTTTACAGACCCATATCGCTATAATCTCTTTGCTCAGAGAAAAATTGGCACGGTCGTTGACGGTGTTAATGAGAAAATTGAATTGAGTGGTGAACCGGATGGCATCATTGCAACTGGATTTCGTGCGCCAGAGATGCCAATGTTTGCCTTTACCGAATATACACAAGGCATTGAGACGGAAAGTGACCCTGCGGGACAAACACTGGCGGCAATGCTTGTTGGACAGACACTGAACGATCATAATACGCCTATGTATGGAGCCTATGCCATTGGCAGCGTGTGGTATTTTATGGTATTAAAAGGGCATGAGTATATGATCAGTCGGGATTACTCGGCATTGACGGATGAAGTTTATGATATACTACGGATTTTCAAAGGGTTGAAGCAGATTGTTATCCAATTAACGGCATAGTCACTATACTACAACGGATTTGGGTTTGGAACGGATTTTGTCTCGTACGGACGCAAAAAATCCGTTCCAGTCCCAAATCCGCTGTCGTACAGATACAACGAGGCACAACATGATTCACATCAAAGAACAACGAGCAGTCAGCAACACAGCACTGACGATTCCTCCTTATGGTTTGGGCGCAGCACATATTCCCGTAAACGGTGAGTCGGTTGCCATCGAGACCGTCCAGACTGCCCTCGACAACGGCATTTGGTTTATCGACACGGCTCCACTTTACGGCGCAGGAAAGTCCGAAAGCTACATTGGCAAGGCAGTGGCAGGTGTCCATCGCGACCATTTTGTGCTGGCAACCAAAGTCGGGCGACTGATTCCGCCCGATTACGACGGCGGTCCCCTGCCCTTTGACTACAGCTACGATGGTGTGATGCGTAGTTTGGACGAGAGCTTGGCACGGCTACAACTCGATTACGTCGATATCCTGCATATCCACGACGCCGATGACCATTACCGTGATGCACTAGATAGCGCATTCCCCACGTTGGAGAAGTTACGCAGCCAAGGCGTCATCAAGGCCATCGGTGCGGGTATGAACCAATGGGAAATGCTGGGTGATTTTGCACGCAATGCCGATTTTGACTGTTTTCTGCTGGCGGGGCGTTACACGCTGCTGGAGCAGACCTCACTTGAGTTTCTGCAACTCTGTCACGAGAAAAACATCAGCGTCATCCTGGGCGGTGTCTATAACAGCGGCATCTTGGCAGGAACAACGACACCGGGCAATCTCTACAACTACAGCCAAGCACCGCAAGACATGCTCGACAAGGCGGTCAAAATCGCTGCACTCTGTCAACAGTATGATGTGCCACTCAACGCTGCTGCACTGCAATTCCCCTTTGCCAACGCGGGTGTCACATCAATGGTCGTCGGTGCGGAGACACCACAACAGGTGATTGCCAATTTGATGACACTCAATCATCCGATTCCGCGTGCACTGTGGCCAGCTTTGCAAGAAGCGCAGTTGGTCGCGACAGGAACGCCTATGCCTGGCTCTGGAACCATTTCGCCGTCCTGATCAAAGATGATCAGATTCCATGCATGTGACGCCTGAAAATCGACTGCCATGCCGACTGCTTCCAACGTTGTGCGCGTAAGCATCCCCCCAAAGTCAATGATATCAAGGTTTCCGGCCAATAAGACATTCACACGCGTCGCCTGTTCAAGGATGACGTTGTGTTCATAGCGAGCCACCGTTTGTTTGCTTGGATCCCCATAATCCTCAAACGGTTCAAACACAGCAGAAGTGTTATTTAGAGACAGACTGATCTGCAAGATACACATAGGGTCCCCACCGGGTTGTTTTCAGCAACCGTTCGGGTGGTGGACACAAGCGCTCTGTGTCCCAGTGAAACTTGATGTCTACCACCCGAAGGTCCAAATTGGTAGGAATCAATTAATGAATATGAACGACTTGTTTTGTCTGTGCAGAGTCTAGGAGCGCAAGCACAACAGCCAGCGACTTGGCTGCATCGCTGGCTGTGACTAACGGCAGAGCGTTATTGCGGATGATGTCACAAAAGTGGCTGAGTTGTGCGGGGAGCGGATCGGATGATGTCACGGTCGTGTGTGATGGGTGGATTGGATGCCACCAGCCAGCGTGTTGCTTGTTTGGGTATCGCCACACCTGCATTTGTGGAAAAGCGAGTGACCCCGTTGTCCCACAAAAGTGATAGCAGTTTTCATGCACATGCGGGTAGATGGAATTCTCGCCCGTCGTCAGTTCATAGGACCAAGGGGCAGGGGTGGCGTCACTTGCCAAGATTGTCCCCAAGGCACCGTTGGCAAAGGTGAGATGGATGCTCATTGTATCTTCAACAGCAAGACCACGTACAGCCGAGCTTATTTGGGCAAAGACCTGTGTCATTTCGCCACAGATATAACGCAGGTTGTCGATGTCATGAATAAGGTTAATCATTGCCGGGCCACCACCAGGCCGTTGACCACGCCACGCCATCTCATAGTAATCATCCGGCTTTTGTAAAAGCCAATGTGCCGACACCGCCACCATTTGACCGAGCTCGCCTGATTGCACAATGTGGTGTGCTGATTGGACAAGAGGATTGTGGCGGCGGTGATGCCCGACGAGAATCTGTACATTATGGCACTCAGCGACGGCAATCAGTTCATCTGCCTCGGCCAACGTTGAGGTCACAGGCTTTTCGATCAGCATATGGATGCCGTGTTTGGCGCAATCGATACCAACTTCTTTGTGGTACCCTGTCGGGGTGGCAATGATGACGCCCTCAGGAGACTCTTCCGTCAGTAGTTGTGTATAGTCTTGATAAAAGGGTACATCATATTGGGTGGCTGTTGCCGCCGCGTTTGGGTTCGCATCACAGATGGCGAC
>JBCCFC010000432.1:0-9794 GCA_039029935.1 Chloroflexota bacterium | reverse complement strand
TTGAAACAATTTCAGGAAAATCCGTCGCTTGTCGATTTGGTGAATCACTTTGAAGGTAGCCCACTCATGGATAAAGACTTACTCTTTCGATTTTATTCAAAAGAGCTTTTATTCTCGGTCAGTGCGCGAAGAGAATGGGTTGAGCCTGATCTTCAACCTTTGGCGATGATAGATTGTGTGGATTTTTGATAGTTGAGTCAATACGTTGTAATTTAAATTTTTCGATATTGTCATTCCTGCCTTCACAGGAATGACCAAAACATCATACATAACCAAGGAGTACTTCAATGAACGGAACGATCTTAGAAGGCATGAAACCCAAGGCACAGCGTAAAGCATTCGAGCAATTAACGGCTAGGGGCGTGACGGTAAAATTCAATCGCAGGTTTGCCAAAGATGGCGATGTGTATCGGTGCTCAAAGAGCAACGAAACCCTTCAGCCAGACATTGCCTCTGTATGTGTTGGGATGGTCCCCAATACCGAATTTTTGCAAGCTGGGTTGCCAGATATCCTTGATGACAAAGGCTTAGTCAAAGTTGATCCAACCATGAAAGTACAGGGCTATGAGAACCTGTATGCATTAGGCGATTGCGCGACCCTGGATACCCATAAATATGGGATTATTGCGACGATGCAAGGGTCTAAATTGGCAGATATTCTCCTAAAATCAGCGGAAAAGAAAAAAATTAAGCCCTATAAGACGCCGCCACATGTGATTATCGCTGGCACCGGCGCAGATTCAGGGGTTGCCCAACTGCCGTTTGCCGTGGCAAAGATGAATTTTATTGTAAATTTAAAACAAAAAGACCTTGGCTTCAACAATATTTATGGAATTTTAGGAACTAAACCAGACGAGTTGAATTGACTCAGGGTCTGTCTAGGAAAGTGTATAAATAGCTTGAGAGCCTGAATATTCAGGCTTTATCATCAATCAACCTCCATATAGCCATCGCTGACCATGACCGAACTTCCTGCGATCCAGACACCGTTGACAACCCCATCTCGCTTTTCGGTGCGAGCGTCTAAAATACTCGGTCGCCCCATCTCAAACCCTTGTGCGATATTCCAACTGAATTGCCCATTTTGCGCCGCGTTGAGCGCCGTCAACATGCCGACCAAGGCACAGTTTGCGCTCCCCGTTGCCGGGTCTTCCGGTACATTATCAAGGGGTGCAAACATACGGGTTCGTAAATCATAGTCACCATCATAGTCACCATCACCGTCTCTCACGTACAGATGCACATCAGGCGTGATGCCAGCCTCTTTGAGTGTACCTAGTTTGGCGACATTGGCCTGCGCACGGCCTAACGCAGCCATATCCCGTAGTTCAACGATGAGAAAGGGCAAGCCCACAGAGGCAACTTGTGGTTGATGATGGGTCGTCACAATGTCATCCGCAGTCAATGATAGCGCGGTGGCAGCACTTTCGGCAGAGATCGTCTGGCCCATAGATACTGGCTGTGGTGCTTTCAACTCACACCAAATCGGCTTCTCAGCTTGCTTACGTACCGTTATCGGCACAAGCCCCGCCTTCTCTTCAAACGTGATTTGCGTTTCATCCTCAAACTCGCCAAACGCACCAGTAGCGGCTAGTACAAACGCCGTCCCGATGTTTGGATGCCCTGCAAATGGCACTTCAACGGTAGGGGTAAAAATGCGCACTTTGCGCGTGTGTCCCTGTTCAGCCGGAAAGACAAAGGTGCTTTCCGAATAATTAAACTCGCGTGCAATTTGCTGCATTTGCCCGGTCGAGAGTCCTGTCGCATCTGGAACAACGGCCAATGGGTTCCCGCCAAAGCGAGTGTCTGTAAAAACGTCACAAGTATAAAAACGATAGCGCATGCTAATTTCCTTGCTGCAACCAATATCTTATCCAATTGTTTAGTGATGTTGGAAGAGTATGGTATCATCGCAAAGAGCAAACTGTCCAATAACACAAAAAATTAATATCTATACACCCATCCTATCGTGGCAAGAGATTTTCCCTTTCTTGGTGCTTGTTCTGGCAACGGATTTCTTGGGGCCTATTTACAGACGCCAATTACGCGCAAATATGGCGAGCCAGTTGGTGCGCTGCCCATCCTTGAGGCCAACGGTACCGAATTCGACAGTCAGCGACCAGGCATCATGCACGCCTGTGGTCACGACGCCCACACCGCCATTTTGATGGGAGCCGCCACCATATTTTATATTACTCCTTAAAACATCTCGAAAATCATACAATAGTACACAGACATAAGTAAATCCAAACAAGAAATTAGAAATAGTTCAGTTAGCACGCCCTCGTATGGGTTGGATCGCACGAGGGTGTGCTAACTGGACTTTATTTCTAAAAACATATTTGGGTTTACTTATATCGGGATTCTGGGGGAGGGTCTGACGTCACAACGCTAACATATGGAGTCAATGCCGTCGATTTTTATTCCTGATCCAATGTTCGTAACATGCGTCGCATGATTTTTCCAGTACTCGTCTTCGGGACATCATTCACAAATTGCACCAGACGCGGCACTTTATACGCGGCCAAGGACTCACGGCAAAACTCAATGATTTCCTCTTCCGTGGTACTACTCCCTTCTCTCAGCACAATATAGGCTTTTGCCAACTCTCCCTTCATCTCATCCGATACACTGCCCACTGCCACCAACGCAACCGCGGGATGACCAGCCACGACTCGCTCTATCTCGGCAGGATAAATATTGTAACCAGCCGTCAAAATCATATCTTTTTTGCGATCAACAATATAAATACACCCATCGTTATCCATTCGCGCCACATCCCCTGTATGCAACCAGCCGTCTGGTTCAATGGTTTCCCTTGTTTTCTCTTCATTCCCAAAGTACCCCATCATCACAATGGGGCCACGAACCATCAGTTCACCAACTTCATCTGAGGGCAGGGTTTTGCTGGCATCGTCCACATCCGCGATTCGACACTCGACATAGGGCAATTGGATGCCAATCGAGCCATGTTTGTTGGGGCCATTGGCGGGGAAGGTGGTGCCGAGTCCACCCAACTCGGTCATGCCCCACAGTTCAATCAACGGACAGTTGAAGTGTTCTTCGACCTCGCGCATTTTAGGCTCAGGCATGGTCTGTCCCCCAACGGCACAGAGTCGCAGCGAAGACAGATCAAAGCGATCAAAATCGGGCTGGGCCAGCATAAAGAAGTACATCGTCGGTACGCCGTCAAAGATGGTTGCCCTATATGATTGAATCAACTCCATTGTCTCAGCCGGGTCAAAACGGTCGTGCAGCACCAGTTTGCCACCGAGAAAAAATGCACCGTTCATGACCACATTGCCATACACGTGGGCACAGGGCAGCGAGGTATAGCAAATATCATTTCCGGTACGGGCGTGCAGATTGCTGGTCAAGGCACTGTTGAGCACGATAGCCTGATGACTGAGCATCGCCCCTTTTGGATGCCCCGTCGTCCCGCTAGTGTAGCCAATGGTTGACATGGCGAGGGGATCGATATCCAATTCGGGGAGATTGCTGTCATTTTCAGCAATGAGCTGGTTCAATGAAACGGCTCCATCCGATATCTCATCGCCAAAAAGAACGATGTGCTGTAAAGGGGTTTCGCTTTGACGAGCAATCATGGGTGAGCCCTTGTCGACCGACGCCAACAGTACTTTGGCGCCACAATCTTTGGTAACAAAGACAACCTCGTCTGGAGTCAACATAACATTGATCGGATTGATGACTGCCCCAAGACGAAGGACCGCATAATACCCAACAATCCACTCCCAGCAATTTTGGGAATAGAGCGTCACCCGATCCCCAGACTCAACGCCAAGTCCTTTCAAGCCGTTTGCCAGTTTGGCCGACAGATCGTTTAAACGGTTATAGGTAAATTCCTCGCCCTTAAAGATAAGTGCCACCCGATTGCCATAGTTGGCCGCCCCATGTGGCATAACTTGACCTAGATTAGTATACATAAAATTTTCTCCTTTAAAAATAAACATAATTTGATTCGCAGAATTTGGCATGATTCGTATGGTATCCATTGAGGGCAATAAATCTGCGTTCACTGAATGGGATAAATGTTACCCTGCTCTGAACCATGCCCAAAATTCATATAGGGCTGAACCGCCTCTAGGCCAGAAATCAGACAGCAATAAAATAATATTTGCGCAAGGTCTCTGTAATTTCCCACGTAAAGCTGGAGTCTTTGGTTACAAACAAGATGTCAACATCATCAATCGTGAGGTCGCCCGATGCAATCAACCACCAATGTTACAGGATTTTTTTGTATTTTAGCCTTTTTGATATCGTCGGTGTTCTCTGAACTCTTCGGCAATTATGGTACAATTACAACCATTAAACAAATAATTTTTAACGGTATGTTTGTCTTGCTTCTGGTCTTGCTCGCTGCTGGCGGGTCAGGTGTGTCTCTCTTCGGCAAACGAACAGACCATTGGCACAGACCAAGCAGAAACGAATAGTGTCGATGGGCGCAAGCGTACCGTAGACAGCTACCAGCAGGGGATGGGACAAATGAAAGCAGAAAGAAAATTTGGAGATGTGCTTTACCTGGCAGACGAACGGGTGGCGACGATTATACTGAACCGACCAGATCGTTTTAATGCTATCAGTGCCACCATGCCCGACGATATCGCCGACGCCATCGCACACGCCGAACAGGATAACAGTGTGCATGTCATCATACTGACGGGTGCGGGCAAAGGGTTCTGTGGCGGCTATGATCTCTACGATTATGCAGAGACCCCGGGCGAGAATCCGGGTATTCAAGAGATGCCTTGGGACCCTATGATAGATTACAAGTTTATGAGCCATTGCACTCGCCAATTTATGTCAATTTGGCATTGCAACAAGCCAGTCATCGCCAAAGTTCACGGTCATGCAGTGGCTGGTGGCAGTGACATTGCCCTTTGTGCCGACATCATCATCATGAACGAGGAAGCTAAAATCGGCTATCCCCCCTCGCGCGTGTGGGGTTGCCCAACGACAGCCATGTGGGTCTACAGGCTGGGGGCCGAAAAGGCAAAGCGGATGCTCTTTACGGGTGATCTTGTCACAGGCAAACGGGCAGAGGAAATGGGGCTGATCTATCAGGCCGTGCCGCTCGACCAGCTTGATGCCACCGTGCAGCAGTTGGCCGACCGCATCAAAGGTGTGCCCAAGAACCAGTTGATGATGATGAAGATGATGGTCAATCAGGCGTATGACAACATGGGGTTACACAGCACCCAGCGCATCGCCACCATTTTCGACGGTATCACGCGCCACAGTCCAGAAGGTGCTTGGTTCAAGGAACGAGCCGAAGAGGTTGGTTTTAAGCAGGCGGTACGCGAGCGTGATTCGGGGGAGCCGATTCCGGGGAGTAAAAATTAAGGTAGCATGTACCTCTTAGGAATGGTAATCAAATATGGGAAGATTTTGTGGTATAATGATAGGTATGAATAAAGCTATACCCATGTTCTTCCGTTCAAAAGAGGAAATCAATCATGCGTACATTCAACACTGCTGGCCCAGTACGACCAAATCAACATTATTGTTTAGCACCACTAGGGCGATTTGATTTAGATAACATTGAATTTTTAATTCAGCAACAGAAATATTTTATTCTTCATGCACCCCGGCAAGTTGGTAAAACCAGCTATTTACTCGCATTGATGGAATATCTCAACCAACAGGGAACCTATCGCTGTCTTTACTTAAATGTTGAGGATGCGCAGGCGATGCGCGAGAATGTCCATGAAGCCATGAAGATAATTATTGGGGAGATGGCTTCTCGTGCGCGTGATTATTTGGGTGATTTGTATGTTGAAAATATGATGACACAGACCCTGAATAAGCATGGCGCCAGTGCATTGAAGGAAATCATTACGCTTTGGGCGAAGGAAAGTGAAAAACCACTTATCTTGCTGATTGATGAGATTGATTCCCTCATTGGAGATACCCTGATTTCTGTTCTCCGTCAACTCCGCGCAGGGTATGACAAACGACCGGAATTTTTCCCGCAAAGCATTATCCTCTGTGGTGTTCGTGATATCCGTGACTACCGCATCCATTCCAGCTCGCAAAAAACCATCATCACAGGGGGCAGTGCCTTCAACATTAAAGTTGAATCGTTGCGTATGACCTACTTCACCCAACATGATGTTGAGAGACTTTACCAACAACATACACAGGCTACCGGACAACAATTTACACCCGATGCTATCGAGCTTATCTGGGACCTCACACAAGGGCAACCCTGGCTGGTCAATGCACTAGGGTACGAAGTCTGTTTTCGTACAAAAGAGGCGCGGCAACACAAGGAAACAATTACGGCTGAGATGATCCAACAGGCAAAGGAAGCAATCATCAAACGGCGCGAGGTGCATCTGGATCAATTGACGGACAAACTGCAAGAAGCACGGGTCCGCCGTGTAATTGAACCAATGCTCAGTGGGACACAATTCGAGGGAACTGTACTGGATGACGATATCCAGTACGTCATCGACTTGGGGCTGGTCCATCGTGGTTCACAAGGACCGGAAATCGCCAATCCCATTTACCGAGAGGTCATTCCACGTACTCTCAACTATATTACCCAACTCAACTTTGAAAGTACAATCGAGCCAGCTTGGTATATCGCTTCTGATGGCAGCATTGATATGGACAAACTAATGGATGCCTTTCAGCAATTCTTCCGCGAAAATTCCGAACATTGGCTCAAGCGATTTAAATACCAAGAAGCAGGTCCACAACTATTACTGCAAGCCTTTTTACAGCGCATTGTCAATGGTGGTGGGCGGGTTCAGCGTGAGTATGGTCTAGGACGGGCGCGTACTGATTTGTTGGTGGTATGGTGGTATGAAGATCATCAGACACGAGAAGAGACCGTCCAAAAGGTCGTCATGGAACTCAAAATTCGTTATGGTGACATGGAGAAAACCATCAATGCTGGGCTAGAACAAACATGGAACTATATGGATAAGGCTGACACCCACGACGGACATCTCATCATCTTTGACCGCAGCAAAACCACGCCTTGGGCAGAAAAGATTTTTAAACGTTCGGAATCATACAATGACATGCCAATCACTGTGTGGGGCATGTAAGGTCATTTTGTTCAAATAATTCACTTAATAGGAGGAAAACTAACGATGTCTAAACCAACTGTACTCATCACATCTGCCGCAGGGCGAATCGGTAGAGAATTGATCGCCCGTCTTGCCCAAGAAGACCATTTTACAATCCGCGCTTGCTACTATAGCGAAGGCAAAGCGGCCTACTTGCAATCTCTTGGTGCCGACGAAGTTGTACAATTTGATTTGAATGAACCCGCCACATGGCAAGCTGCATTAGCCGATGTCACCGCTGTTTATTCGGCATCACTTGATCCCTTACTGGATGGACATCTGGCGTTTTGCAAGGAACTGGGCCAGCACAAAGATCGCATCACCCATGTTGTCCGCGTCAGTTGCATGGGGGCAGACACAAATACCGCCTCTTACGATCCGAACAAGCATTCGTCACGTGCAGGGGCGTCGATTCCGCTCATGTTGCAGCATTACTGGTGGGGCGAAAAGGCGATCATTGATGAAGGGCTAAACATCACCGTGCTGCGCAACAACTTCTTTATGAATCACTTGCTCAAAACGGATAGCGAAAACATCGAAAAAGAGGGCTGGTTTACGAATCCGCTTGGCACGGCAAAAAATTCATTTGTCAGTACCAGAGACATTGCCGAAGCAGCCGCTGTTATCCTGACCGAAGGGCCGGAGAGACATGCCAACAAATTCTATGATATCACAGGACCAGAGCCTCAGTCTATGGCCGAAATCGCGGCTGACTTGGGTCGAGCGATGGGGAAAGAGCTTGAGTATCGTGCGCAGTCAATGGGGGATTTTGAGCGTGACTTTGGCAGTACCCGCGCTGAGTTTTTTGAATATCTGACAAACGGTTTTTACTGTCGCTGTAGCCCAGATTTCTATAACATCACGGGGCATAAACCAACGTCATACTACGATTATCTAACCACAGCGGGGGCGAGTGGTGAAACCGGGCTTGATGAGTTGTGGCAGGGCAACTTATGGAAAAAAGGCGAAGATGCGATGAAAGAAGCAGCCAACGTTAAACTTGAGTCGTAGCGATTACACACTTTATCATCAATGATGTAGCTCATTAATTCTTGGGTACATTCGATAGTATTTTCGCAGAGAAACTCAACACCCGATAGCTTATCCTGCCATAGAAACACGCAGAACGGGCTGACCAAAAAAGTCAGCAGTATTTCCGCAGAGAAACTCAACACCCGATAGCTTATCCTGCCATAGAAACACGCAGAACGGGCTGACCAAAAAAGTCAGCCCTTGACCTTATTGAAGACTTTAATAAAGACTCTATTGACCCTCTATCGCCGCTTTTAATTCTTGATTGAATTGTTGATAGGTAGGCAGCAACGCCTCAGCAAGACTTTGCGATGTAAATACCTCGTTAGGACCGATGACGCGATAGTTGTCAGACTGGACAAAACGGGTCTGGGTGGTGCTAAGTGGCTCTACCCGATAGATGTGTCTGTCAATAAATCCGTTAAATGGTGGCGGTGATTCTTCACTCCAGCCAAATTCTACCCCCTCGACATAAATGAGGCTCGCGCGAGAAAGTTCCAACATGCCCCCCTCTGGCGATGCGTAGAGTACTGTAGCAGGTGCGCCGTCGGCAATGTCACCAACAATACCAAGGAACCCTGTACTCCATGCTAGTGGTTCATCCCAATCAGTCAACACTGCCCAAACCTCAGCCGCTGGTGCATCAATGATAATTTCGGTATGTACACCATAGTGATCCTCATCAAACTCGATGAGGTTGGCTAGCTCTGTTGGCGCGGTTGCCTCTGGCTCAATAAGCGTAACCGCACAGGCCATGCTAAAGAGTGCAACGGTGGTCAAAAGTATCATTGTTTTTAGTTGTTTCATTGTTCATTCTCCCAAATATTTTGATATGCAGACAGTCTATCTTGCTGTCAGTTGCGCTTGTCATTTTAGCATCGGGTTGCGGATAAATGAATATGTAAACGTCCAAAAATCTTATTGAATCGTCCAGAAATTTGGCGAAACTATTGCCAAAGCCTCTGATTGATGTACAATATATCTTCAGGCGAATATCTCACAAAGCTCAAAATTTGGGCTACATTGGTTGATTATCCAAGAGGATTAAATTGAACTATCAAATTGAAAAATTCGAGACGTTTGTGACCCTTTTAGAAAAACATAGCCCAAATGAGGGTTTGAATCTGACCAGTATTAAAAATCTGGCAACATT
The DNA here is from genome assembly GCA_039029935.1 of Chloroflexota bacterium. Lineage (GTDB taxonomy): Bacteria > Chloroflexota > Anaerolineae > Caldilineales > Caldilineaceae. Next base: position 512 of record JBCCFC010000432.1, on the reverse strand, counting down.
CAAAGTTTCAAAACCACAAGCGCGCCAACAGATAATAGAAGTACCCGGAATTGTTATTGTTGGGCAAGGCAAGAAAGAGTGCTATATCGGAAATCTAACCGACACATCCAAGCCAGGACATGTCTCAGTCGGATTTTACCCAATTCCTTTAGAAGTTGAGATCGTTGAAGCGTCTCAAGAGACTCCATATCTATGGGCAGGCCTGCAAATGGATATGGGACGGATGGCAGAGGTTCTTCTGCGCCTAGACAAGGTAGATAAGACCGCGCCCAATATAAAATCTCCTGAGCGGCGGAGTAAGTACTCATTTCCATTAAACAACAGGTTGTTGGACCCGTTTATTCGGTTATTAGAGTGATACTGTTGCACTGCCTTAAGAGGCCGTAAGATAAAAAATTTCGTAATACAAAGCCATAATCAAACATCACTTATTGTTGATTAATTAGCAACAACGAATTTCGGAATCAATGAGTTCTTGACGGATTCCGAGTTATCTAACGACTTTGTAAGGC
>JBCCFC010000431.1:0-9824 GCA_039029935.1 Chloroflexota bacterium | reverse complement strand
GCAGATTGATTATCTGCGTCGGCAACAGATAGCCAATCTGTTTTACTGTGGACCTCGATGCGCCACTGGCCTGTATTGCAGATTGATTATCTGCGTCGGCAACAGATAGCCAATCTGTTTTACTGTGGACCTCGATGCGCCACTGGCCTGTATCGTAGATTGATTATCTGCGTCGGCAACAGATAGCCAATCTGTTTTACTGTAGACCTCGATGCGCCACTGGCCTGTATCGCAGATTGGTTATCTGCGGCCCAATCTGTTTTACTGTGGACCATATTGCACTACAGGCAAAAAGATATGATGGCTCGTATCCACCGCCAAAACATTGGGCTGTGCTTCAAGATCATCAAGGTCTTTGGCATACACCATGATATGATAGACACCCGCTTGGCTAAATCCAGGGTAAAGTCCTGTGTACATATTTGTCCCCAAATCCGAACGGCGTTCTAACAAAATTCTCGGCAGTCCTTTATCACTGTTGAGAATGCCATCGTCTTGGGGGGCTTTATAGTCTGGCGGATAAATCACAGCCCACGCACTATCAACCTGTTTATCATCACGGACTTCAACCTGAATAGTCCCGCTCCGGTCTACAATCTCCAAGGGTGGCATCACCTCTGCAATAAAAGGGGGCCATTTGATGGGGATATCCATATCGGTCTGCTCAAAATCACGCCGACTGGCAACCACGACATCGCCAGCCTCATTGGGCACACCATTGCCATTACCATCCATCCAAGGCTCCTGCGAGGTGAATACATTCTGCGCATTCTCTTTAGCATAGTCAAAGGCTGCGGCCAGATGACCACCAAGCCCCAAGTAGGTGATAAAGGCGTCCGAAAATTGGATGCCACTGTCTGATGCATAGGCATCTGCCCGCGCATTGGTCGAGGTAATGACCAGGCGGTTCTCTTTGCTAATGCTCCCATCAGTCATGCCGATAAAGCTGCCGGAATGACAGGCATCAATGATGATATTGCTTTTCAGCCCCTCGACTTCATCCTCCAACGCTGTCAGCCATGCATCCAGCCTCTCTGGTGTAATAGACTGCCCCTTGACTTCATCAAGATAGAGTTTGTTTTCTGCACCATGGTCGATAAGATAAAGAGTCAACATACGGTGTTGGCTGACCCGCTCCTTTGCCCACTCGGTGATGCCAATATGCAAATTGGTCTCCGTCGCATAGTCGTGCCATACCGATAACTCAGGGTCTGTTGCAAGAAAGAGAATGTCTTCTGCTGAGATGCCCTTGTCAATAAAGAGTTCATAGGCACGGCTCGCTGTTCTGTGGATGTTTTCTTGAAGCTCATCATCTGACTCCAATCGCCCTGCCACAATAATCACAGCACCAACTGTCGGTTCGGTAGACAAGGCGCGAACCGAGATGTTGTAACTCACATCTGGACCGTGTACACCAGCATCCACATGCTTTGTTTTGATGTAAAACGTGTTGCCAACACTCGCCTCAATATCAATCACCACACCTGGGGCAAATGTTTCCGTCCATTCGTCCAGAGACGCTAACTCGCAATCGGTGTAATAGGCCAAATCAATATCTGCTCGTGAGTCATTGGGGATGGTCACTTCGACACGGTACAATCCATTGGTCGGAGCCGTAAAGGTAGTCCAATCCTGATCATTGACCTTATGCAGCGTATGCTCCTGAAACACGCCATCCAGCAAAATCGGTACTGCGTCTTCACAATTGTCATCAAACTCATACGCATCAGCCGAGCCAGAGAGTGTTGCGGTTGGCGAAGGCGATACACTTGGCGTATGTGTTGGCGTTGGTGTTGGGGTGGATGATGTTGTCGGGGTAGATGATGGTGTTGGCGACATGGTTGGCGTAGCTGTGGCTGTCGGCAACGCAGTTGGGGTCACAGTTGGTATCGCTGTGGGGGGCATTGTTGCCATCTCCGTTGATGTGGGTGTCAATGAAGGGATGGGTGTCGATGTCGGGGATGGCATTGAGGTTGCCGTTGCTGTCTCCGTTGATGTTTCTGTTGCTGTCTCTGTTGGCACTGATGTAGGCGATGGGGTTGCCGTCATCGTAGCAGTCAGTGGCATCGTTGGGGTAGAGGATGCTGTTGGCATCACAGTTGCTGTCTCTGTTGGTGTCTCTGTTGGTGTAGGGGTAAAGGATGCCGTTGGCGATGGTGTCGCTGTCACAGTTTGCGTTGAGGTCGCCGTTGGTGCAACGCCTGGCATGGTTACAGTGATGGCGGCACGTTCACTCAACAGTTCATTGCGTTGCGCCGTCCCTGACAAAAATATTTTCTCCGAAATTTCAACACCTGCGTGAGGATCGGTCTTGGTGTGAACCTGAATCTTGTAGGTTGTCCCGCCAGAAAGCCCTGTCAGCGTATGCGTGGCAACACTCTGATTTTTTGTTTCACCCAAAACGATAGCCGGACCTTCTGACCCGTCACTCATGATGATGGACGCACTAATTTCATACACGCCCGCTACATCTTGAAACAGAATCGGTAGCCACGCTAACTGCACGGTTGTATCGGATCGGACATCCGCTGCCAACGCTGTTGGTGCAACCGTCTGTGTAGACACCCAGTTTTCGCCAAGTGCATTCACAAAGGTTAACACATCAGCGTCCGTAATCGTGATGCGATTATAGCGCACATCCAAGCCGCCGAGATTTGACAGGTTATCAATGTTGATAGGCAGACCGAGCAGTTGATTGCTAGGCACAGAAAGATAGGTGAGCGCAGTCAATGTCCCTACAGCATCAGGCAGTTCAACCAACTGGTTATCGCCCACCATCAAAATATTCAGGTTGAAAAGATTGCCAATTTCGTCTGGCAGATTGGTCAACGCATTGGTATAGAGATATAATTCTGTCAGTCGAAATAAACTGCCGATTCCGCTGGGTAGCATGGTCAGTTCATTTTGTTCTAGGTATAACTTACGTAAGTTCGTAAGCCCAGAAATCTCTTCTGGCAGTGTGGTCAACTGGTTCTGTGCAAGTGATAGTTCCTCAAGCTGTTTCAGATTACCCAGTGTAGACGGCACAGATGCTAGCTGATTGCCACCCAGATGTAGCTTGGTCAATGTGGAGAGAGTTTCAACCTCTGGTGACAGTGTTGTTAGCTGATTATCCGTCAGATACAGTTCAGTCAGATTGGGAAATGTCTCTGCTTGTGGGGTAAAATCAGTGAGTTGATTGGCAGAGAGATACAACCTGAGCAAATTGGGCAGGCTACCAAGGACCGCTGGCACCTCAGTAAATGCATTGCCATAGAGCGAGAGATAGAGCAAATTGGATAGATCGCCTATCCGTTCTGGCAGTGTACGCAACCCTGTACTGGATAGGTCCAAAATGGCGAGCGACGACGCATCCCCAATCGTTTCGGGCAATGTGGTCAGGTCATTTCTCGCCAAAGAGAATGATTGCAGATGGGTCAACTGCTCAAAGCCAAAAGCAAGGGATGTCAAGCTGTTATTCGCCAGCGAAAGCGTGGTCACATTGGACAGATTACCCAATTCCGCAGGCACATCGACAAGCCGATTGCCATCCACAAAAAGCTCGGTCAGGTTTTCAAGCCCCCCAATGCTACTCGGCAGTGATATAAGCTGATTGCCCGTCACATACAGCTTGGTTAGATGAGTGAGGTTGCCGATTTCTGATGGTAGGCTGACCACTTGGTTGCCCGATAGCCATAGCTCGGATAAATTGGTCAGATTGCTGATCTCCGCAGGCAGTATGCCAATCAACCCGTTCCCCTCACCATTATCATTGGGGTCAAAGTTCAGCAACGTGACATGTCCATTGGTACATGTCACGCCAGTCCAGTCACAGGGAAGGTTGGTTTCCAGCCAATTTGTGTTGTCCGTCCACGCACCGCCATCAGTGTTGTTGTAAATTGCCACCAACGCCTCACACTCGGACGTGGGCATCTGGCTAACAAAGTCACAGACAGTATCAGGATGTGTGCGCTGTGGTGCCGGCATTGAATGCTCATCGGCCATTGTTATTGTCATTGCCATTGAGACATAAGGCATCATATGAATCACTAAGAGACAAAGAGACGCGATGGTGAATGTGAGTTGTACCGATGTTTTGGTTGTCACGTTGCTTTCTCCTTTTTTGTTGACTAGGAAAGTAGAAACCAGTAACACAGATTGGTTATCTGTGACGCAGGTTGGCTACCTGCGATACTATCCTTTGTACTATTGGGCGCGCCAAAAAATTATCAAAATCGGTGTGCATGGTTGTTTGATTAAATCGTTCTAATTTTACAAGAATATTGGTTATTATTCTCTTACATACAATAAACCCTGATTTTGCGAAGATTCCCCAACTAAAATCGAAAAAGTGGAAAATTTATCATGGTCAACAACTATATTTATAGGAAATATAGAGGAACTATGTAGATCAAATCAAGCGAATCTATGATATGCTTTCATTACCAATAGAATAACCCAACCGTTGGGCGGTGACAGCACATACAATGGTTGCACAATCTATTTTTCGTCACTGCCAACGGTTTCGCCATCCCGCGCACTTCTGTTACCCTGCTTACATGAACCACCAGTTATCTACCTGTATCATAACCACCAGAATCTTTTGCCATATCCTCACCTATTTGCAATTTTGTAACAAACGTACTATTATAATCAGAGCAACCATTGACCTATCATTCACAGAAAGCGGTGTCTGCATGGCAGAAATAAATTCTAAAACGTATAAAAACCGACCTTTAGCGCAGTTGCGTGTAGAGTGTCAAAAGCAAATATCAACGTATCATAAGACGCAAACAGAAGAGAGTCAAAGCTGTTTGGAGATTGTTCGCCGTGCCGCCACTGGTGATATAGACGCGCTCACAATTTTGTGTGAGATGAACCAACAGTTTGTCTATCCCAGATGCCCCTCTGAACTTTATGATCAGCGCGAAGATATTTTGCAGGAAGTCAATATTCGTCTGACGCGTCGCTTCCAGAATCAGCAAAAGAGATTTACTACGTCTTCTTTTGGTGAGTATCGTAGCTATATCAATACAATCTTGGATAGTGTGCTGCGAAACCCACCATTTATCAAGGTTGTACCGGATTCATTGGATGCGATCTTGGAGCAAGTGGGTTCAGAACCATCAATCCCCGACAACACACAAGAATTTTTGCGATACGAACTAGCAGATGCGATTCTAGCAATTCTGACGGACCGAATGGAACGTGAAGCATTCCGACGGCGGATGATTCTGGAACAAAGCTATGAAGAAATTGTAGAGGAGCTACGACCGTTGGACCCCGATATGACAAAGCAAAAGGTCTATCGATTGGTAGAACGGGCACTGCGTCGTATCAAAAAAGACCCACGTTTGCCTAGTTTATTATAGTGTATACAGAAAAGCCGGTTTTTTCGGAATCATTGACCGAAAAATCCGGCTTTTCTGTTGTCTCATCTATTCGTCCTAGAAAGTAATAGGAATTGACTATCACGGCGTCATATGACAAAATACTAACAGACTTTTACAAAATTGATGTGTACAGATTTAAAATTAGTTGGGGAATTTTCGAATTATTCTGGTTTATCTATAACAACAGACGTTGTTCTATCGACATCAACGCAAAAAATCACAATTAAGTCACAATTACCGCACGATAGCATAACTGAGTTACACATACGCGCTAACGCGACAAATGCTACGTGGAGTAGAGACGGTAAGTAGAAACGATATATCTATGTTTTACTAGCCTGTTGGTGTTTTGTTTTGATGAGATAGACCTGTTTCAACCAACAACACTTATTGAACTTTTTTACCATAATCCAATCATTAATTACACGTCATTATTTTAATTATCCTAATTAAGAGAGAATTTTGTCATGAATTTACACACACCAACCATACAAGAAGGTGAGCACCTAGCTTACATCAATAAAGATGCCTCACCAAACACCGTCGCTATCATTGAAAACTCTCCCGAACAACAACAGGAGATAACCGACCTGGAAAAATTGTATCGATCACTGGGTACATTTTTTGCCACCACCAAACCTGTGGACCCACAGGATTTAGTCGACGTCGCCACAGGACATGCGACGCCGAACCAAATACTCATTGTCGATGCGCACTGTCGCCGGGATCCGGCTGTTCGCGCAGAACTCGAGCAGATCAGGGCAGACTGGATAAAGATGGAGGAGATACGCACGAGACCGACCCTGTTCGAGCGGATACAAAATGCGTACAAATCACTCCAGCAGTATATCGCAGAACCGATTCTATTGGAGCCATCATCCGATTTCCGTTTTTCTGCCCGTTCGCCTGTTCATGCGGACAATCTGCGACAGGCCTATGAAGTGATTAATCTTGATGTCCACCTAACCCTGCGCATCATTCCCATGTCAGGCGAAGTGTGGAAACTTGAAGGATTTGTCACCCAAAATAGCCTACCCGTTGCCGAAACCATTGTTACTGTGCAGGCATCCTTAGAGGATGGGGATCGGGAACTGGACCCTGTTACAACCGACGAACACGGTTTCTTTATGTTGACGAACCTAGAAGAGGGCGTCTATCGCTTAGAAATTATACTTGAGCACGGCATCGTGGTTGTACGCGACGTCGAGTTAAAAGAAGATGAGGATCTATTTCTGTAGGAGCCACGCCTTTGGTCTGCCTCCGACAAATGGATTCACTCCATTGAGACAAAAGGAAATAAGTGCGTGTTAACAGAATACTATCAACACTATGTAGATACTGGTTCTCTCCAATTTTTAGCTTCGATAGAGGACCCGATTGCCATATTTGATGAACTTAAACAGAAAATTGTGTCTGCCCTCCAACACGGTCATCTTGAGGAGTCCCAAAAGTGGGAGCAATTTGCGTGGACCATTGCGCATGAAACTGAGGATGATGACCATATCGCGCAGGCGAATTGGTGTAGTGCAATTTTTTATGGTTATCGTAATTTCCGTCGTTCTGCCGACCATCAAAAAAAGGCGATTGATCACTTTCAGCTTACCAAACAGGACTACAATGAAGGTAGGGCATTAATTGGCTATGCAACCCAACTAAATCTATTGGGTCAATTTGAGGAAGCAGAGAGAGCACTGAAACGTGCAGAAATTTGTTTACAACCATACCCTGATTATCAAGATTGGCCTGCCATCTACCTAAATCTATCTCTAATCTATATTGACCAAGGTCGCTACCCAGAGGCAATTTCATCAACAGAACAGACTGAATTAGCCGCGATTGCATTTGCCACAAAGGACCCAAGTCAATCAGCGTACTACGATATATATATAGCAGAAGCATTGGTAAATCGGGGAATCGCAGCCACACTTTGCTACAATAAAGACCTCATACATACAAGTTTAAAAGATGCTATCACTCTTGCTGAACAGCATCAAGTCTCTGACATTGCGGATAGGGCACGCCTCAGCTTAGGGATAGTACTTACGCTGGAGGGTGATTTATTTGAATCATTGAGAGTGCTAAGAGATACGCATCAAAGTTTTGATTCTATTCAAAATCAGACGATGGTTGCATGCGTTCTCCAACATGAAGCGGAGGTCTATAGCCGATTAAAAATGCCAATGCATGCCCGTAATGCAACTGTTAGAGCAGCGCAAGTATTTGAGAAAGAAAAAGTTGTTTTTGAGGGTGTGGAGACTTATCTCGCGGCTGTAAGCATTGCATTGCACCAGAACAAGATAAAACGAGCAAAACATTACCTCAACACCTCTAAGTCTTTAGCTACCCATACGGCACAGCCATTACAACTTCTTTGGCAGTGTTACAACACTTATTTGTCACCGAAAGAAACCAGTAAAGAATACAGAGGTGCGTTATCTGAAATAGATGAAGCAGCCAAACAATTAATACAACTTGGAACAATTCAACATGGATTGACAGCCTATTTATTGGCGGCATCGCTGGCTGGGCAACTACAACGACAAGACACAATCGAACGATATGAAGCGATTGCCCAAGAGAGTCAAGAAAATGGATTTATCCATTTAGCACAGGACGCTTATATTGAGATGGCAAAATATCAATTACCTCATGCTGCACAAAAATCATTAAAACGCGCTGCTGAGATTTTGGTACACACTCGCCAACGCATGCCTGTTGCAGAGTTAAAGGCAAATTTATGGACTGGGCAAGCTGATTTATATGCCAAATTAATTGAGGCACAATTTGCGTGTGACCAACAAGATGATGCACTCCAAACACTCTTTGAAGCCAAAGGGGGGATATGGACCGATTTTACTTCAACAAACTTAAAACGAGAGCCAAATGAGGCATTAATACGTACTCGTGCTCAACTGACCTACTGGCAAGATGAGTTACGTCAGGCTAATCAACAAGAAAACCCTGAACATCTCAACTATCAGGAGCAATGTGAAAAACATATTGAACGGGCAAAAAGTGAACTGGCAACAATGATGCTCAACTATACCCTTGATATAACAAACGACCAAGAGCAACCCAATTACTCTTTACCTAGCTTGGCAACTATCCAAACACAACTAAAGGCGGGTCAAAACACAACTGCTCAACAAATGAGCACACCATTATCAACCCAGCCAGTTATTCTTGACTATTTTGTGGGAACAGAGAATATCTATGCCTGCATCATACCTGCGGTGGGTAATCCACACTGGATTAAATTAGGTAAGGTTACTGATGTCACAAATTTAATGACGAAGTTAGATATGTTAATTGCCACTATTATGGGTACTAGTAACCGCGACAAAAGGCAAAAAGTAATTGATAAACAAAAAACAACAACAGAGGAAGTGCTATCAAAATTATACAAAGAACTCATGGAACCCATAAAAGAATATTTTACATATTGTGAATACAACCCGCATAAGTTATTGATAGCACCTGATCGGTCTCTGTTTTCAATTCCTTGGTCTGCGCTCTATGATGGAGATGCATACTTAAGTGACTATTTTCAGATAATGTTATATCCCTCTCCAGTGTTATTGGCATTATCGGATGGGCAATCATATTCCACAGGCGAAGATGCGGCAGATAAAATATCTTTTATATTTGGTTATGTAGGCGATCCACCGCTGAACCATATTGTTCAAGAATTATTACAAATTGAGAAGACTCTATCTAACACTCGTAAAATCGAGTCTGCACAAAAAGCAGATTTCAAATGGAGCAACCCTCCCAGATGTCTACATATTGCTGCTCATGGTGAAGTTGATTCGAATGCCCCCCTGCTATCGAAGCTCGAAATAGCTAATGATCCCCTATTTCTGGCAGATATTCTAGACTTGAATCTAAAAGGGACGGAGCTTGTGACGCTCAGTGCCTGTGTAACAGGGGTGATGCCAGAACTAGGGGGCGTAGTCATGGCCTTGGCAGGGGCCTTTCTTTGTGCAGGGGCAAAGACAGTACTATCTAGCCTATGGCATGTAGATGATAAAGCGTCCTCACGACTGATGACTATTTTTTATCAGGAATGGAACAAACATAATAATGTCGCTGCAGCACTACAAACAGCCCAAAGATCACTCCGTTCAGAAGGATATAAACACCCTTTCTTTTGGGCCACATTCCAAGCCATAAGTCGGTAAGTAACTTGTAAATAAATTTTTTCGGTATCGTCATTCTTGCCTTTGTAGGAATCCATGCTTGTATAGAAGATAGACTCCTGCAATAGCGCGAATGACAGGCGAAAACTCAAACACAATTCCGAAAGATTGGTTTAAAAAATTGAGAAATGCCAAATCGAACGCCAGTCAAAATAGTTTTTATAATCGCAGTCGTTGTTATTGCTCTTTCTGGCGTTGGCACGTCACTTATCGCTGCCTGGCTTGGGATACTCATCTATGCGTTCTATCTGCT
>JBCCFC010000430.1:0-9835 GCA_039029935.1 Chloroflexota bacterium | reverse complement strand
CTCATCCTCTAGCCATTCATCAATAATTTCTGAGATAGACTTCCTTTGTCTGGGGTAGGAAATATACGCATTTGGCTCAACGTAAATTTCACTCAATGGTGGATGTCCCGGTCTATCAGGATCGCCATGTTCAAATTCACGGATTAATTTCTTGAGATATGGCTCAAAGTCAATCAATGCCTGTTTTAGCTCACTGATGGTTCGTAGCTCGGTATCACGTGGCAGTATTTTTTTGAGATAGGCTGGCATCTCTCGGTCAGTAACGATGACGCAACTGGTGACACCTGCCTGCTTCATCAACTTTTGATACAAAGCCTTAGACTGGACAAGCTCCGCTGGTGTGATGTCAATCACAGCATTGTTCAAACAGATGACCAGCATATCCTCATAGCGTCCCCATCGTCGCGATTCACGCATGATAAAGGCATGGGGAAAAGAATGCTCTGGCTGTGTATCAATAATCTTGAAATCGGAAAGCTCACAAAGCTGTTTGACCAGATTGCGGAACTCTTCGGAGTTGAGTGCATATTGTGGATTTTTGAAGAGCTTGATGTTGTGGTTGATTGTATGACAGGTTAGCTCAATTGTTTGTTCGGGCAGAACCATATCTTTTTCCATCTCAGCTTGTACATGGGCAATTGCTTGCTGAAGCGTTATCCACTGACCCAATGTTGGTCGCTGTGTCAGAGCGTTGAAGAAGTAGGCGGTAAAGCGGCCATGCTCTAGTTCTGGTGCTTCCCACGCCAATTCAGAAAAACGCGCTGCGCCAATCATGATTTTATTGGAGCCATCATCGTACTCTAGTCGCCCCAATAACTTTCCTGACCCACCACTATGACAGGCATCCAAAATCACAACTACTGTTCCAGCATCGGTATTGTCAAGCAGTTGGTGGATATTGGTGATATGGACCGAGGTTGTGGGGTCTATTTTGTCATTGGCAAGATAATCTATATCGTACGGAACCAAAAAGAAGTTTTCACTATTGTCCAACGCACCATGACCAGAGAAGTAAACCAACACAGTATCGGAGGCACTCAAATCCGAATTAAGCAGAATCTCTTTTAGCTGATGAAGGATGTTTTGCTTGGTGGCTTCTTCATTGAGGACTTCAATGACTTCATCAAACGCGCCAAACTCTTGGTCGCGGAGAATGGTTGCCAGCGTTTGTGCGTCGCTGGCCGCATAGGTAAGTGTGTTCATTTTTGGATTCTGATATGTATTGATCCCAATACAACAGGCGATTCGTTTAGGCATGTACTACCCCTACATCTTGCAAATTGATGAAACATTGCGCTTATCATAACGCAGCATGAGAAAATCCACCATTATTCACCGCGATTTGTGTGAAATGCATTGAGGCGGTATGATACATATGTTTGTATCGTAACCGAGGAGCTTTGTGATGATACCTGTGAAAGAAACTATATATACGGAAATCCAACCCAATCTACAACGTCTCTCGCCAGAACTTCAACAGCAATTGAAGAAACTTTATCACGCCCCATCGACAAATGGGTCCTATTTGCCGGCAAATCAAATCCATCATGGGGATGCGCGGGAGCTACTGCCCAAAATTCAGCCAAATAGCATTGCACTGAGCATTTGGTCGCCCCCTTATTTTGTGGGGAAAGACTATGAAGCCGATTTAACCTTTGCGGATTGGCAGCAATTACTCTCTGATGTCATCCAGCATCATTTCCCAATTATCAAACCGGGCGGCTTTTTGGCCATCAACATTGCCGATATACTGGTCTTTAAAGATGACACCATGCCTCGTGTTCAGGCTGATGTGGTCAGTCGCAAACGTTCGCCCGTGACACGAGAGCAGATTCTGGATTTGATGGCGCAGCACCCAGACTACAATCGCTATCAACTGGCAGCGACATTGGGCTGTAGTGAGCAGACCATCGACCGCCGACTTAATGGCAACAACATTCGCGGTGGCAAATCAGATACACAGACACGTGTCAAAGTGGTTGGTGGGCTTGTGGAGCAGTGGGGCTTGGATGCTGGATTTTATCTCTATGACAGACGTGTGTGGATCAAAGACGCGGCATGGGAAAATTCTCGCTGGACTAGCCTATCCTATCGATCAGTGGATGAATTTGAATATATTTACATTTTTTGGAAACCGGGCATTACCAAAATTGACCGACAGCGATTGCCGAAAAAAGAGTGGCAGGAATGGGGATCACGTGCTGTTTGGTCCTTTCCTTCCGTACGGGCCAATGATGACCACGAGGCCAAGTTTCCCATCACATTGCCATCTAGGGTGATTAAGCTGTTGACGGACCCAGATGAACTTGTGCTTGATTGTTTTATGGGCAGTGGGACAACGGCTTTGGCTGCGATACAAGAGAAGCGCCAGTATATGGGGATTGAGTTGGATGAGACCTATGTGCAGCTTGCTCAAGACAAAATTACCAAAGAACCAACGAGACTATGCTAATTGATCCAAAATCTTTGCAGCGCAATCTTCAACGGCTGGAGGAAATCGAAAAAGCTTCATTGCGTTTGGTTGTACAAGCAATCTACAACTATCGTGATGAGGCCGTCAATATTTTTCAAAATGAACGGGACCTTGTGGCCGATATTGGTGAAGATATTACCCGTGAGGCACTCGACCGCATGGGCATGGCAAAGATTGACCAACGGTTGTATGGCAAAATTGATTATAAGCGCGCCCGCTATTTATTTCACCCCGACTATGCCATCAAACAAGCGTTATTTGTAGATTCAAAAGCGGAAAAGAGCAGCGGACAAAATACAGCTACATTGCAAACGTCTCAATTCTCGATGTTTGTTCGGCAAATTCGCGCTGAACAAGCGATTGAAGTCTCTGGTGCTTTACCCAACATACTCGACATTAACGATGATAGCTATATTACAACCACGATCTTTGTCAAATACAACTACGAAGAAATTGATTCATCCGCAGCCACTCAACCACAAAATCATCTCAAAACGATTATCGTTGCCGCTTTGCCCAATGGATTACTCCAACAGAAATACAACCCAACCGCACAAGACACAATCTGGCTTGTCGGACGAAATGCACCGAGCCGAGGTGAGGCATTCCGCGTTCGTCTATCCTTTCCAAGGCTGAAACAAAAAGCTCAATGGCGTGTACAGACGATTCCAGTACCACCACAGAATTTTCAATGGGAAAATTAACTTCGCAAAAACTTCTAAACCCACCCATCTTTCTACTGTCGAACGCTTTATTGTATAATGCCCATACTATGGACAATCATCAGGAACACCATACAAAACGAACCAGTTTTCAGCCTCGCCAATATGTTCAACGCGAAGAAGTGCGGCTCTTTATCGGCTTCTTTGTCATCCTCTACTTAGTGGGTGGCGGACTAATTTGGTTTTTCTATGGATTGTCAGCGATGTTTTTGGGCATGGCCTGCATGACAGGCGGGCTGCTCTTTTTTCTCTTATTATATGGACTAATGGCCTTACTAGGGTATTTAGTTAGTGAATAGTGAATAGTGAATAGTGAATAGTGAAGAAAGTTACCCTTAACGCTTCATTATTCATTTTTCACTATTTATTCTTCACTCCTAAAGGATGATAATGAATACTGAATCGAAGAAGAAAATTTTAGTCGGCGTTGCTTGGCCCTATGCCAACGGCGAGAAACATATTGGACAGATTGCGGGGGCCTATCTCCCGCCAGATATTTTTGCGCGCTATCAACGGATGCGGGGACATGATGTGTTGATGGTGAGCGGATCGGATACACATGGAACCCCTGTCACGCTCAAGGCGGAGGCGGATGGGATTTCGCCACAGGATGTGATCGACAAGTACCATGAGATGTTTGTCGATGGCTGTGCCAAAATGGGCATCACCTTTGATCTCTATACCCATACCGAAACCGAGAACCATTGGGAAGTGACCCAGCACATGTTCCAGCGTCATTTGGATACTGGCTACCTCTACACCGATGTGCAGCGTCAACTTTATGATGCCGAGGCCGGGCGGTTCTTGGCGGATCGCTATGTTGAGGGGACCTGTCCGTTTTGTGGCTATGAAGATGCGCGCGGGGATCAGTGTGATAACTGTGGGCGTATCTATGACACACTGGAACTCAAGAACCCACGCTCGAAGTTGACGGGCAATACGGACTTGGAGATTCGTGATACGGAACACTTTTTCCTTGACATGGGCAAGATGAATGATCCGTTGTTGCAGTGGATCGGTGAAGGGAAAGAGCATTGGCGTCCAGCGGTTCTCAACTTCACCAAGGGGCAGTTGGGGCTAAAGGAGCTTCGTGGCCGACCGATTACGCGCGATATCAGTTGGGGCATCCCTATTCCGGTCACCGACTCCGATGACAGCGAACGCTATGCATCCAAGCGCATCTATGTCTGGTACGACGCCGTCATCGGCTATCTCAGTGCGGCGGTGGAATGGGCCAAGATTACGGATAATCCAGAGGCGTGGCGTGAATGGTGGGATGCGGGTGTCAATCCCGATGCCGTGATCTACAATTTTATCGGCAAGGACAATATCCCCTTCCACACGATTATTTGGCCGGGTATGTTGATGGGCTATAGTGAGGGCGAAAGTCAACTCAACCTGCCCTATGATGTACCAGCCAACGAGTATCTCAACCTGGGCGGTGAGCAGTTTAGCACCAGTCGCGGGCGTGTCATCGGCTTTAATACGGTTCTCGAAGAATTTCAGGCGGATGCATGGCGCTATGTCTTGACCGCACTGGCGCCAGAAACATCGGATGTCGAGTTTACGTGGCAGGACTTTATGGACCGCATCAATAATGAGTTGGTCGCCAACTGGGGCAATCTCGTTAATCGTGTGATGGGCTTCACCTACAAACGCTTTGACGGGGCTGTGCCAACACCGGGGACGTTGGATGAGGTTGATGAGGCACTGTTGGCCGATATTCGTGCGGGGTTTGACAGCGTTGGTGCATTGCTTGATGCCGTCAAGCTCAAAGCCGGGTTGACCGAGACGCGCCGTCTGAGCCAACGGGTCAACCAGTATCTCAACGAGAAAGAGCCTTGGAAACTGATCAAAACTGACCCAGAGGCAGCGGCAACGGCCATCTATGTCTCGCTACAGGCAATCGACTGGCTTAAGATTTTGTGGTCGCCCTTCCTGCCGCACAGCAGTGAGCAACTAAACGACATCTTTGGCTATGAGCAACCGATTTTTGGACGGCAATATACCGAGCACATTGAGGATGGGCGTGGCTCGCACCAAGTGCTACGTTATGACCATACGGATGCGACGGGTCGCTGGGAGCCAACAACGCTGGCTGTGGGTCAGGCACTCAACAAGCCCAAACCGCTTTTTGTGAAGTTGGACGACGATTTGATGAAAGAGAAACTCGGCTAGGAGGTTGGTAGGTCGGTAGGTCAGTGAATCAGTAGGTCGGTGTGCCAGTGTGTCGGTAATCGGTGTACTGAATACCGACCTACCGACACACTGGCATACCGACCTACCAACCTACCGACACACTGGATAAACGGCATGAATGTCTACGAAACGTTCGATACCCTTTATGTAAAACGCCCCACACGCTGGCTGTTGGTAATTTTGGTGGCCTATGCGATTGTTGCTGTTGGCTTTGCCATTCAGACACCGCGCTGGCAGGCACCGGATGAACCAGCCCATTACAACTACATCGCCCACATCGCCAACGAGTTATCGCTGCCTGTATTGAAATTGGGCGATTATAATCACACCTATCTGGGGCAGCTTGTCACCACGCGCTTCCCGCCAAATTTTTCGGTGGCATCACTGCGCTACGAATCATACCAACCACCCCTCTACTATCTGACAGCGGCCCCCATCTTTTGGCTATCCGATGGACGAGTACTCATTCTCCGTCTCTATAACGTCTTCATTGGGGCGTTGACCCTGATTGCGCTCTATCGCACAATCACGCTCATCTTTCCCAAAAAGCATCTCATTGGCTTGACGGCGACGGCCTTTGCCGCACTACTGCCCATGCATGTGGCGATGGATGCGGCCATCAACAACGACGGTTTTGCTGAACTGCTGGTGATTACATCGTTGCTGATTTTGCTCACGTGGATGAAGGCCTACATGGAGACAGAAGTTAATGGTGAGGATGCTGTCCTCAACGATAGAAGAACACTGATCCTGTTGGGCATTGTGTTAGGTCTGGGGCTACTGACCAAAATCTACGCCTATGCAATGGTTCCAATCAGCGCGCTGGCAATTGTGCTGGTCACATACTGGCGACATCATCTTCAAAAAGGAGAAATGCGTAGTTTTCTGCTAGGTGTGCAAAAATCGCTCTGGACAATTGTCCCAGCCATCCTCTTGGGGCTCCCCTTGTGGATTCGCAATCTGCGTAACTATGGTGGATTAGACTTTTTGGGGCTACAGTGGCATGACAAAGTGGTGATTGGGCAACCGACCACCGAAAGCTGGATCAACACCTTTGGTTGGGTGGCCTATTGGGAACGTGCCTTTAGCTTTACCTTCAAGAGCTTTTGGGGCGTCTTTGGCTGGCTGGCGGTCTTTATGGATGAGCGCATCTATACCATGATGTTGGTCTTCACGGGCGTGTTATTCCTCGGCTGGCTTTGGTCAATGGTGCGGTTTATTTCTGGCAAGCCCGACTCCGATCTGACACCCTTTCAAGTGGCGGCGATGCTGTTGCTGGTTGTTGTCCTCTTGGCAGTTACAGCCAGCTACATCTGGTATAACACCAAGTTTGTCCAACACCAAGGGCGTTACTTCTTCTGGGGGCTGGTCGCCATCAGCACCATTGTTGCATTGGGCTGGCGAGAATTGCTTCATCCGCTCCAAGGGACCATCACCGCCTTCCTCGCCTTTGTGCTAGCCGTTGCACTAGGGGTGACAGGAACCATCAACGGATCACTTGACAAATGGGCCGTCCTTTTTATCAGCATGGTCGGCGCACTGCTATTGTTACAGCCCCTACTGCTCAGTAACACCGACAGCTATACAATAGAATGGCTTCCACAGCCAATCCGCACATTGATTCGGTCACAGCCCGTTTCTGGCATCATGACGATGTTACGGCTGACCGTGTGGATGATCCCATTTTTGTTTCTATTTTTGCTTGATCTGCTCATACCGATTGTTTACATTATGCCGCAGACTTTACCTTAATTAGTGAATAGTTAATAGTGAATAGTGAATAGTTAATAGTGTTGAGTGAGCAGCTATTAACTATTCACTATTCACTATTAACTGATTGGGATGATTTTATGTACACGCTCACACCAACATCACCGATAGCACCGTCTTCATCGCAAACCCGCAGTTTTCGTCGTTCGCCACTTGATTTTGTGTTGCTCTTTCTATTATTGGTTGCCATCGCTCTGTTGACCGCGCTGGCATCGTGGCAGTTTTGGCACGCCAACCGTATCTATACAGGTGTAAGCGTTGCCAATGTCTCGTTAAGTGGCTTGACACGGGCGACGGCACTCAACGAACTTAGCCACACACTCCAACCTTACCCGCTGCCCCCCGTTCGGCTGACCTATAACGATCAACAATGGCCGTTGACCGCCGACTCGTTGGACATCCAGATTGATTTGGTAACGGCGGTGAACCGCGCCTATTTGGTCGGGCGTGAAGGTCGTGTTGGCGAGCGTTATGGGGACCAGTTTGGAACCGTCATGCAGGGTGCGGCAGTTGCACCACCGTTGGTTTTTAATATTGCGCAGATGCGGCAGACTGTGAGCCAGATTGCCGCCGAAGTGCGTCGTCCCGCACGGGCGCCAGAGACAGTTGGTGATGTCACCATCCCGGCACAACCAGGCATTGATGTTGATGTGGACCAGACCATTGAGCAGTTAATCATGGTTTTGCAGACGACGGGGAATCAGGGACCATTAAGTATTCCATTGGTGATTATGACATCGGCGCCATCAGAGGTACAGACATCATCAACGACACAGACTGCTGGAGAATCAACTGACGACGACGCTTCTGAAACAGGCGATGATTTGGCAACCACAGCACTCTCGACCGCGTTACCACTGTTGCTGCATAGCAATACACAAGAGGGAATCGCACCAGTAGAAATGGCGATTGATGCAGAGATACTCGATGCACTGATTCTGAGCCGTGAGCCGCTACGATTGGATGAAGGGCGTTTACGGTCACTCCTGCTTGATTGGCAGCGTCAACTGGCTGTGCCTGCACGGGACGCGCGGCTGCGCTTCAACTCGGCCACAGGTGGACTGACTGTTATCCAACCCAGCCAAGTCGGACGTCGCTTAGAGATTGAGCCGACCTTTCGTGCCATCCAACGAGCGTTGCAAAATGGCGAGATGCAAGCACCGCTGATGATGGTGGGTGTTCCTCCCAAAGTTGACATGAACAATTTAGATGCGTTGGGGATACGCGAACTGGTTGCCAGTGGCACAACCTACTTTGCAGGCAGCAGCGTGGCACGCATCCGTAACATTGAGGTAGCCGCCGAAAAGTTTGAGGGCGTCGTCATCGCCCCTGGTGACATCATGAGCTTTAACCAATTTGTCGAAGATGTCAGCTCTGCCAATGGCTTTGAAGATTCGCTGATCATCTGGGGTGACCGCACGGCTGTGGGTGTGGGTGGCGGTGTCTGCCAGGTGAGTACAACCCTCTTTCGTGCTGCGTATGAGGGCGGTTTCCCCATTGTCGAACGCTACAATCATGGCTATGTCGTCGATTGGTATGGTGAGCCAGGCATGGATGCCACCATCTATACCCCCTATGTCGATTTTAAATTTCGCAATGACACGGGCGCACATATCTTGGTTGAGCCGGATGTGGATAGCGTCAACGGTGTCATCACCTTTAATTTTTATGGAACCAATCCCAACCGCACAGTCACAGTTGGTACGCCGCAGACACAGGAAGTATTGGAGCCGCTGGCACCCATCTATTCCGTTGATGAATCGCTGACCCCTGGTCAAGTAAAGCAGGTCGAGTGGCCCAAAAAAGGGCTGACGGTAAGCATCGAACGCACCATTGTGGAAGATGGGCAAACACGGACAGACAGCTTGGTCAGCCAGTATCAACCCTGGCGGGCAATGTATTTGGTGGGGTCAGAGGCTGATTTGCCACAGGAAACTGGGGAGTAGGACGGTTTTAGAGCTTTTTTGAGTAAATGCAGAGTAAATCCATAGCTCAATTCTCTATTTTTGAGTTATGCTATGTATATAGTAAGCGTAGGCTCATCCACAGAGATACACATCGCAATTGAGGCCATAGAGCAAAATAAACTTATTTTTGCCATCATAGAAGCACTTATTTCTGTGGATACACCTTATCCTGTGGAATGAACTTACACCAAACACAACCGATTGGAGACAATGTATGAAGAGTAGACCAGATGTCTTTATTTTGTGGGGCGAAGATTTTGAGGCGCAGATGGCAGTAACATTTGCCACCCAATTTCGCAAGGCAGGCATATCAACAAAAATTGTGGGACTGCGTAACAGACCCATGAAGGATGCTCACGGTATCACATTGACACCGGATATGACGGTGAGTCAGGCCGTGTCATCACCCAACCCCATTGGCTGTATCATCGCCCCCTGCCATGAGCTTGAGTTTGATCGTATCCACGATGACCCACGTTTGGACCAACTCTATGATAAGGCCAAACAATCTGGGGCAGAGTTTGTGATGGGGAATGTATGTCCTGGCGATGTTTCTGACTTGACGGGGACACCGAGGGTGACATACTGTGCCAAGGACCATCAAATTGAACAGACCATTGAGCTTGTGATGAGCAAAATTTCGACCTTTAGAGATGAGAATTAAATAATGATCTAGTAGGGGTGTGAGGTAGTGTAGGGAAAAT
>JBCCFC010000429.1:0-9844 GCA_039029935.1 Chloroflexota bacterium | reverse complement strand
TGAAAAAAGGTCACAATCGCTTAAAAGTCCGACTTCTCACCAGTGGTAGCGATTAGCAAACTCTACAGAAGTCGGACTTTTTTTCAGCGGAGTCTTCAATAGAAAAGTGAAAAAAGGTCACAATCGCTTAAAAGTCCGACTTCTCACCAGTGGTAGCGATTAGCAAACTCTACAGAAGTCGGACTTTTTTTCAGCGGAGTCTTGAATAGAAAAGTAAAAAAACAGTATCACAGATTGATTATCTGTTGTGTTGTCACCCGCAGATAGCCAATCTGTGATACTGTTTTTTTTATCACCAAAGCCTATCTATAAGTAGATAGATAACTCATTCACAAAATTGATTTAGAAGGAGTAATAATATGTCAATGGAAACAGTCGCATTAATCGTTGGGGGATCAGCTGGCATGGGATTTGAGACAGCCAAACGCTTGCTGGCACAGGGAAACACGGTGTTGATTCTGTCGAGCAATGCCGATAATTTGACACAGGCCAAAGCCACACTCGAAACAGAAATTGGTGGCATAGTTGAGACGGCGCAGGTAGACCTGTATGATGCGGGGCAGGTGGAGTCCTTTATTGAGCAGATTCAGGGGGAGAGCCGTCACATCAAATACTTGCTCAATGCTGCTGGCTTCTTCAAACCTGTCAGCTTCTTGGAGCATAGCGAAAACGATTATGATTTGCAGCTTGACATCAACAAGGCGTTTTTCTTCATCACACAGGCAGTGGCACATAATATGAAGACGAACGGGGGTGGGTCGATTGTCAACATTGGGTCTATGTGGGCGCACCAGGCTGTGAAGGCCACACCATCGTCAGCCTATTCCATGCAAAAGGCGGGACTACATTCACTGACCCAACACTTGGCAATGGAACTTGCTGAGTATGGTATCCGCGCCAATGCCGTTGCGCCAGCGGTTGTCCTTTCGACCATCTATAAATCGTTTATCGATGTGGACCAAATTGAAGAGACCCTAAGTGGTTTTGATGCGTTCCATCCCATTGGCAGAATTGGTCGCGCGGCGGACATTGCCAATGCGATTGAGTTCTTGTTCTCGGATGCGGCAGGCTGGATTACGGGGACAGTGCTGGATGTGGATGGCGGCGTGATGGCTGGACGGAATTAGGCTATTCCACAAAAATAAATACTCGCGGAGTAGGCACTCTCTAGTGCCGATGTACTCGTGTAAGAGCCGCAATAGGACCCAAAGGGTTCCCCGCTAACTCCGCGTTTCAATGGGTATTTTATTCTGTGAATTGGCCTTAGTGGAGATATTCAATCTTTAACTATCCATATCCAAAGTCCTTCATTTCTTCGATTTGTGGCATACTTATTCATGCGCTATTGGCGTAGCGATACAAACAGAACGATTCAACTCATCACAGAAGGACAACAATTCACGGATATGGACCAAAACGATGTCACCACCAATCCATCAACAGACAGCCCATCAACAGACAGCCAGCATCGGCTCATTACACAAGCACTCATCCTTTCGCTGGGCGCAGCGGTTGCGTTAGGGTTTGCCCGCTTTAACTATGCACTGTTGCTCCCAGCCATGCAAACCAGCCTAGACTGGAACTATGCGCAAGCAGGGGGTATGAACACAGCCAATGCCTTTGGCTATATGCTGGGTGCATTGTTGGCCGCACCCGTCGCCGCCCGCATGGGTATTGCGCGTTGCTTCTGGCTATCACTCTTTTTAACAGGGGTAAGTTTAGTCGGTTCAGGGCTGACCGACAACTTTATCGCATTGCTCATCATGCGTCTCTTGGCAGGCTTCTGTGGCGCTGGCATCTTTATTTCGGGGGCAACGTTGGCCTCCCATCTCGCCAGCACAAGTCGAGGAACGCATGGAAGTGGCGGTCAAGGCGGGCTGGTTCTCGGACTGTATTTTGGTGGTGTGGGCATCGGCATCTTTCTCGCTGGATTGGGTTTACCACAACTGCTCGAACAGGATATCGAGATTTGGCGAGAGGCGTGGATTGGCATGGGCATTCTGTCGATACTTGCAGTGATCCCTGTACGCCTCCGTGTCGGTGAGATTCCAATGACAGCCAGCCAAAATGCGACAAGCGAGCGGTGGCGATTCCCGACGCAGCTACTGCCCTCTATCATCGCCTACTTCCTCTTTGGTCTCGGCTACATCAGCTACATGACCTTTGTCATCGCCTTCCTGCGCTCCAGTGGGACAGAGGCGTTGGCCTTAAGCTGGTTTTGGCTCCTGCTTGGCGGCAGCACCTTTGCCTCAGCCTTTATCTGGCGTCGGTTACTGGATCGTGCCAAAGGTGGACATGCACTGGCGGTCGTCCTTGTGGTCGTCGCCATCGGTGCAGCCATCCCGCTCATCTCCACCTCACTCACAGGCGTACTTGTCTCTGCCCTCCTCTTTGGTGGTGCATTTTTGACCGTCGTCTCGTCCGTCACGAATATCGTGCGCCGTTCCCTCCCCGCGCATGAATGGGGGATAGGCATCGCCATTTTTACCGTGCTTTTCTCTATCGGCCAGACCATTGGCCCACTGATTTCTGGTACGCTGGCAGACAGAACCAATACCTTGGCGGGTGGGTTTGCCTTCTCCGCGACTGTATTGTTTATTGGGGCGATTCTCGCATTATTTCAACACACGGACTATAATTAGAAATTATGATTAAAACCATCACAATTTGCGGGTCAATGCAGTTTATCGACCAAATGAAAGCATTACAACAAGTGTTGATATCCAAGGGGTATACGGTCTATATCCCTGATGAGGACGATATCGACTATGACTCGCTGACAGATGAACAGCAAGTGGCGTTGAAAGGCCAGTACATTGACGCCCATCTTGGCTATATCAAACAGTCCGATGCCATTCTGGTTGCCAACTTTGCCAAGAATGGCATTGATGGCTATATTGGAGCCAATACACTAATGGAGATTGCCTTTGCGTATGTGTTGGGCAAGCGGCTTTTTGTGTTAAATGAGGTGGGTGAGCAGGGCTGCCGACTAGAAATATTGGGGATGCAGCCGGTGATCCTAAATGGTGATTTGACGTTATTGACGTAAGACTCGATTTACCGCAATTAAAGGAGCAATAGAGATGTACTCTAAATTGGCGTTTGTCATCGTTGCCATGCTGCTATGCATTGGCTGTGGCACTAGGTTTACAATAGAAAGTCATTCTATGGAGCCGAATCTTCAAGTAGGTCAAACGATTCGCTCTATACCTGTTGATGTTGACAAGCTTGAACGAGGCGACATTATCATTTTTGAACACCCTTATCATGAAGACGAATTCTATGCGAAACGGCTCATTGCTCTGCCCGATGATACTGTCGAGATTGTTGGTGGGGAGGTATTCGTTAATGGGGAACTTCTACAAGAGGATTATGAAATTGCACCGGACCATCCACAAGAGCAAATGCCACAGTTGTTGATAGGTGCTGGCGAATTCTTTGTTCTTGGCGATAATCGACCCAATAGTGCTGACTCTCGTTGGTTTGGGCCGATTGATGCTGATACGATACATGGTCGAGTTGAGGAGTAACGCATCGGATTACCTATGAATCGGGCTTTCGGTGCATTACGCTCAAGGTTCATTCTAGTCTGGACACGGTTGGGTTGACGGCAGCACTTAACGAGCTGATTGGCGACTAAAAACTCAACTTTCTTTCTCAATATCCAGAACAACCACCCAATTCTCATCTTCAATATACCAATAGATAATATATCCCTCAACAATCGCTGAATACATATCACCTTCTGGTAATGCTTCTTTTGGGACAGCATTTTGCCCCAAACTTGATGCAAAGGCGGATATATTGGCTCGGGTGTCACGATTAGAGATAGCATAATGCCCCCGAACAGCATCAACGCTCATTTTAACGGTTCGCATCAGCAGCTATCACTTCCGAAAGGAGAACAGTTTCATTTTCAAGGCCATTGGCTTTGATACGGTCACGAATGGCGTATACCCGTGCCGGAATCTTCCGTTCGGGTCGTGCCTCAGCCACAAATAATTCATGTAAGCCCACAGTACGCTCAAGTTCATTTGAAAAAAAGTGAAGCAATTTTTTGATCATCGATTCTTGAGGCCATGTATTGCTACCATTATAGAGGCTGGATAGTAGTTGTTGGGATAGCCCTGTTTTCTCTTTGATATAATTAAGCAACAATTGTTGCCCCTTTTGTTCTTCCCACTCCGATTGCAAAGTAGGCAGTTTCCAGGTTAATTCAATCATAGCAATCCTTGATTCTCTTCAATCAAAAATAATAAAGATAATGATTTGTCATTATTCATAAGACGATGATTTAGAGTATATCATAACTAGGATGGACGAGCGAATAACGACGGTACACAACTCATAGCCAACCGCTAATTCTACATATAACTAATCGACCCCAATTTTCGATATACCTCCTCACTGAGCATATCCACCAGCCCTTCACGAAAATCACTATCGGTCATGAAGCGCGCAAAGATTTCTTCATTTTGAGCAATACGCTCGGCCAGCAGGTCTTGTAGGGCCTGCTTAAAAATGAGGGCAAATTTTTCGGCGGTATTGGCTTGGGCTGCGGCTTGCAAGTCCTCACTCTCGGTCGCAGCCATGACGACTTGATCAAAGAAGAGTTGGTCGGCGGGGGTGAAGTCTGTGCCAAAGCGTTCGTTGAGCGTGTCTATGACCTGCGAGAGTGTGGCGCGGCTTTCGCGGATGACGCGTGTGCCAACGGCTGTGGGGGCATAGAGATCACGTTGCTCATCCTTCTTGAGATTGATGGCCCCTTCGCTAATCTTTTGCAGGCGGTAATATTCAAGCGCAACTTCGCTGTCAAAGTCATAGTTCGTTTTGCCTTGGCGCGGCAATTTGGACACAAGATAGCGCAAAAAAATATAGCTCTTCTCAAGGTCCGAATCTTGGTAGGGGATGAGTTGGCTCAGATAGCTGTAGAGATTGCGGAAAGCGGTGACTTTTTTACGCCATTCTGCGGCTTCCTCGGCGTTATCGGCAAAGCGCGCTTTAAAACGGTCAACGGCTGGATCAAGGATGGCGTTGAGCTTTTTGTGGGCAGCGGCGCGCTGGCGGGGACCTAGTTTGAAATACACCATGCAGAATTCGTCAACTTCGCTCTGTCTGTAGATGTCCGCAGCCTCTAACTCCCCTTTGAGTCGATAGAGTTGGGCAGGGTCGGCATCATCGCCAATGGTTGCGCCCTCATAATATTGTTGAAACGCGGCCTGAATCTCTTTGGGGTCATTGACAAAATCGAGGATGAAGGTGTCCTCTTTCTGGGCATGGGTGCGGTTGAGACGCGAAAGGGTCTGCACAGCCTGTAGGCCAGAGAGCTTTTTATCGACATACATGGTGTGGAGCAATGGCTGATCAAAGCCAGTTTGATATTTATCGGCGACCAGCAATACCTGATACTCTGGGCTGGCAAACTTCTCTGGCAACGCCGTCTCACGAATTTTGTTGTTCATCTCGACTTCGGTATAAACCTTGTTTGGCACTTTGTCATCATGGACCACACCAGAGAAGGCCACCAGCGATTTGATGTCATACGATTTGCGCTTGATGTAATCGTCAAATGCCTCTTTATAGCGCACCGCCTCTAGCCGCGAACCAGTGACGACCATTGCTTTGGCGCGGCCACCGATCTTATGACGCGTGAAGGTGTTGAAATGCTCAACCATCACTTCGGTCTTTTGGGCGATGTTGTGTGGGTGTAATCTTAAAAAGCGCGCCAGTGCCTTCGCTGCCTGTTTATGCTCAACATTGGGGTCATCGGCGCATTGCTGGTTGAGTTTGTAATAGGTCTTGTAGGTGGTGTAGTGGCGCAGCACATCCATGATAAAGCCCTCTTCAATGGCTTGGCGCATGGTGTACTTTTCATTGTCACGGTCCGCGCGGCCAAAGTAGCGCACGGTTTTATGTTTGGGTGTGGCGGTGAAGGCAAAAAAGCTGAGATTGGTTTGGCGGGCGCGCATCGCCATGCGAATATACAACTCCTCAAAGTCTGCTTCCTCATCTTCATGCGCCTGCGCTTTGGCGGCATCACGCATATCCTGACCACCCAGCACACCACGCAGGTCCGCCGCTGTTTCACCTGACTGTGAGCTGTGGGCTTCATCAACCAACACCGCATAGCGACGCGTCGCCAGCACACCACT
Source organism: Chloroflexota bacterium (assembly GCA_039029935.1). Classification (GTDB taxonomy): domain Bacteria; phylum Chloroflexota; class Anaerolineae; order Caldilineales; family Caldilineaceae. The sequence continues at coordinate 3,692 of JBCCFC010000429.1, read as the reverse complement.
GTTCTCGTCCACTTCGCCCTGTTCCTCGGCGATCTTCACCAATTGGTCGGAGACATAGGAGAATTTTTGCAGTGTGGTGACGATGATGGGGACTTGGTTGCGCAGTGCCTCAGCCAGTTGACGTGAATGTTTGTCAATTTGATGGACAACACCTAGCACATGGTCAAACTGATAGATGGTGTCTCGCAGTTGCTCATCCAGCACCGTGCGGTCAGAGATGACGACCACGCTGTCAAAAATGCGTTGGTCGTCGGCGGTATGCAACGAGGAGAGACGATGGGCCAGCCATGCGATGGTGTTTGTCTTGCCGCTGCCAGCCGAATGCTCGATCAGATAATTATGCCCCGGACCTTCATCCACAGTGGCATTGACGAGGTTACGCACGGCTTTGAGTTGATGATAGCGCGGGAAGATCATGGTTTCGGCTTGATAGGCACGCCCCTCATGGCCCGCAACATGGCTTGTCTTCTCTTTGACTTCCAGATGGAGAAAGGCGGCAAAGAGGTCGAGAAAGCTGTCTCGTTGCAGCACCTCTTCCCAGAGGTAAGTGGTGCGATAATTTTCACCGCTGGGGTCGGGTGGATTGCCTTTTCCGCCGTCATGCCCCCTGTTGAAGGGTAGAAAATAGGTGTCTTTGCCCTTCAACTGCGTTGTCATCCACACCTCTTCGGTGTCGAGCGCAAAATGAACCAGTGTACGCTCTTTAAAGGCAAAAATAGGGTCACGTGCGTCGCGGTCACGGATATATTGTGATTTTGCATTTGTCACAGTCTGTTCTGTGAATGGGTTCTTGAGTTCCAGCGTGACCAGCGGGATGCCGTTGAGGATCAGCACCATATCGAGCAAGTTACGGGCATCGCGTTCGCTGTAATAAAGTTGACGTTTGACCGCCACACGGTTCTGCACATATCGCTGCTCCAAAGTCGGGTTGAGGCCGTGTGCCGCTTTGAAGTAGGCCACCTGCACTTGACGGCCATAACATTTGAAGCCATGCCGCAAGGTACTGAGAACACCATTGTCCTTGATCCATGTGCAGAGGTCTTGTAGGAGTTGAGATGACGCTTTCTCGCCCAACACCTTTTCAAGACGTGTCCACGTTTTGGGCTGAGTATCGCGAATAAAGGCGATCACTTCGTCGGGAAAAAGGGCGCGCTTGCGGTCAAAGTCGCTGGCGATGGTCTGGTAGCCGTTATCGAGCAAGTGCTGCTCGATGGCGGTTTCAAAGGCTTCTTCGCTTGTGTGTTTGGATGGCATAGTGAACCTGTTCTGTAAAAACTATGATGGATTATTTGTACGATTTTGTTTAGAGCGACGTATGCTGCTTTTCATAGATTGAGCTGCAACCTGTGTCACAGCAAAACAAAACGGTCGATAGTGTCCTTTTTTGTTGGGTAGACAGAATGTCTCAGCGATACGTTTAAGTTGCTTGATCCCAATAGCTTTGCTAAATAGTACCTCTTTGATGACTTGTCCACGCATCTCGACCAAACTGGGGTGATTGAGATTCAGCTTTTGAATCGTTACTGTAGCGGCATCATGTGTCGATGATACGGGTTTGACACGACCATGCTTGTCAAATTTAAAATACGATTCGCAGCCTTTACGACGTGGGTCCACAAGATGGTCATGGTCAAACCATCCCGCTTTGACATGTGCACCATAAGGGACCTGTGCTTGGTCTGTTCCATAGGCAGCAAGTAAGTTAGCATACTCAACATCCTCATGATGATGGCATTGGCTACGCGGTAAAAAGTGTTCAATATGAGAGTTTTGTTTGCTGATGCGTCGGCCTGTGTAACAACACAATGCTCCTTGTTCTCCAATCAACCGTTTGTGTATCGCCTGTTTGATAGACGATGGTAGATGATGGTAACTGGCATTGATGTATTCTCCTCGACCACTTTTCTGCCCTGCAAACCAGCGTGTTAGCTCGGCTGGGGCGTTCCGTTTTTCGATGTATTTCATGATAATTTAGCCTCTAGCTCATTGTTTGCTTCCTCTGCCAGAAATTCTTCAGCCCAAAAGTCAATCATATCAATTTGGGTCTGTAGTCGAACCAATTCAGGGAAATCACCAACTGCATTCCGTATCAAATCAATTTTTTCTTCAGCTTCATCATATTCTTCTTCTTCAATCAAATCCGCAATCGCCTCAAGTTGCGTTGCTGTTTTTGCATCACGCAACGGTGTACCCATCAGATGACGCACAATCCAATTGGTATCCATGCCCAGCGATTGGAAAGGGTGCGAAATCTGACCCTCGTCAATAAAGGTGATACATTCCGGTGATACTTCACCGATAATCTGCGGCGAATGGGTCGTGCAGATAAATTGGCAGTTGGGAAAGGTGTTGGTCAGTCGTTGTACAACGGTGCGCTGCCAACTGGGGTGCATGTGCAGGTCAAGCTCGTCAATGAGGACAACGGCTTTGCCTTTGCGGATGGGGTTGTCAAGCGTGGGATTGGCTTGGGTCAGGCGACGTGTCAAGTCCAGAATCAGTGAGAGCAGATTGCGCTCACCATCCGAGAGATAGCGTACATCGAGCGCATAGCCCTCGCGGTCAAGTGTGAGTGTCGGTGTCGGGTTGGCGATGGCTTGCAGATTGGTGTAGCCGGGCAGAAAGGACGCCGCCAAACGGCTCATCTGCGCTAGGCGGACGGTGGCTTGACCCTCGACCTCGGCCTGTAGTGATTCTTGGACGAGCAGCCATTGGGCAAATTCGCGCACGTTGAGCGGACGGTGGCGCAGTGCATCGGCATAGACAAATTGATAGGCCCCATTGCTCTTGTAGGTACTGCCATTTTGCGAGATGGGGTAGGCGCGGCGTGTCGAGAAGTAAGCGACAAAGGGTTGGTTGGCATGGCCCTTGGCGAGGTTGAGGACAGATTCGTTATCCGGCGTCATGCGAAAGGATGCCCTCGACTGTGTTTCGGTCAGTTGGCAAGTAATCGGGAAATCAGCCGTGAGTAGGTCTAGGGCAATGGTGAGTTGTGTTTGTCCTAGTGTAATGTCGTTTGTGGCAAGCGAGAATGGACGGCTTTCAGAGGGGGTGAAGCGAGGCAGGGCAAAGGAGAGGGTGGCTGCAAGCGCGTCGAGAATGGTCGATTTACCCGCACCGTTGACGCCAACAATCAGGTTCATCCCCGGCTGAAAGGTGAATTCGGCGTGGGGGAAGTTGCGTACATTGGTGAGTGTTAATTTTTGGATTTGCATGGTTATGGTTTTCCCTCAATTTGGCGTGAATACTACAGCGGATTGGGGACTGGAACGGATTCATGTGTGCGTCGAGACCAAAAATCTGTTCCCCCTCCTCAATCCGTTGTAGTATTCACACTGGCGTCACCTCAATTTGGACTCATACTACAGCGGATTTGGGACTGGAACAGATTTCTGTGTGCGACGAGACCTAAAATCCGTTCCCCTACCAAAATCCGTTGTAGTATTTCACGCTGGCATCACCTCAATTTGGCCTGTCACGGCGGCAGAGATTAGCGAGACGCGCCGTTCTTGTAATAAGTCAATCGCATTATAGATTGTTTGGCTCAATTTGTCGAGCTTTTGCGTTTGTGTATCTAAATAATCAACAATTTTTTTTTGCTCGTCAATAGGTGGAGCAGGGTATCGAACCAAACGTAATGTCGAGGCTGGTAAGTGTTGAATGGTGGAGTCGATTGACTGGGTGGAGAAAACACT